>JBILXQ010000285.1:0-4275 GCA_044378375.1 Planctomycetota bacterium | reverse complement strand
GCCCGTTTTCGTACGGGTGCAAGAGCAACGACTGCTCCTCGATCCTCGCACCCTGCTGCCTGGCGATGCCGAACGCCTGCTTGGTTCCTTTGCTGCTGTGAGGAGCACCCGCTGAGGCGGGAAGAGTCGCGCAGGCGGCTCGTCCAATCGATCGCGTGAACACGCCCTCCTCTTTCGCGGCTGCTTGCCAAGCTCGTCATCTGCGACTCGGGGTCGTGGGTTTGGGTGGTGTCGGCTTGCCACTGGCCGATGCGTACACCCGTGCCGGCTATGCAGTCTTGGGCTACGACTTGGACATCCAGCGTGTGCAAGCCTTGGCCGAAGGGCGCGATGTGTTGCGCTACCACGATCTGGCTGCGCGTTTGCTGCAGTCTGGACGCTTCGAACCGACACACGACCCTGAACGACTGCGCGCGTGCGATGTGGTCGCCGTGTGTGTGCCCACGCCGTTGGATATGTCAGGTTTTTTGGACACGCGTCCACTGCTCGCCTCTGCTGCGATGTTGGCCCGTGTGCTCGCTCCACAGGCGCTGATTGTGCTCGAATCCACTGTGCCTCCCGGCACGACACGCAAGCAGTATGCAGAGACACTGGCAGCGCATGGACGCCCTGACTTGTTGCTCGCTCACTCGCCTGAGCGCGAGGACCCCGGCGCCGGGCGCAGCTTGACATCTGTGCCCAAGCTATTGGCCGGCCTGACAGACGAGGCGAGCGAGCAAGTCCACACGCTCTACAGCACGATCTTCACCACACCTGTACGTGTCGCCTCGTGCGAAATCGCCGAAGCTGCCAAGTTGTATGAGAACGCCTATCGCAGTGTGAACATCGCACTCGCGAACGAGTTCTCCAATATCTGCGCCCGCCTTGATCTGGATGTGCGCGCGGTGCTGGATGCCGCCGCCACCAAACCGTTTGGTTTCCAACGATTCGAACCTGGTCCCGGTGTAGGCGGGCATTGCATTCCCAAAGATGCGCGTCTCTTGGCCAATGTGGCGCGCGAGGTGGGCGCGCCTGCCACCATGCTGGAGCAGGCGGCTCGCATCCATGCCGAGCGTCCCCGCTTAGTGGTGGAGGAGTGCTTCCGCTTGCTGCGCGCGCGTGGCGGTGCCGTTCATCCGCGAGTGCTGATCGTAGGCGTGGCCTACAAGCGTGATGTGGATGTTACGACGAACGCACCAGCGTTGAGCATTGCGCCCGAGCTCAGCTTGGGCGGCGCGGTCGTGCACTGGCATGATCCGGTCTTGGGGCCGGATGCGATCCTCTGCGATCACGAAGGGCGCGCCTTGCCGCGGGTAGAGGTGTTGGACCGCACCACTGTGGCTGCCTACGACCTCGTGCTGGTCTTGGCCGATCATTCGTCGGTTGATTGGGCTGTGGTGGCAGCGCATGCACGCGCCACGCTCGATACGCGCGGTGCGTTGCGCAACCGGATCTGATTCGCTCGGTTTGCACGAGTCGCGTAGCGCGTCCCCAAACGCTAGAGTGCTCACCGCATGAGCGACGCACCCAAGCGACTGACGGACTACGCCAACTGCGCCGGTTGAGCAGCGAAGATGCCCATCGGGCAGCTCGCGCACGTGTTGCGCGACATCGCTACAACCGACTCACGAGTGCTGGTAGGTCCTGAGACCTTTGACGACGCGGGCATTGTGTCCCTCGCCGGCGTCGGAGATGTGTCTACAGACAGTCGCACGTGCTTAGTCCAGACGGTGGACTACTTCCCGCCTGTGGTGGATGACCCGTATTGGTACGGCGCGATCGCCGCGGCCAATTCGCTTTCGGATGTCTACGCCATGGGCGGCAAGCCCTTCAGCGCGTTGAACCTAGCCGGCATCCCCAAGGACTTTGATCCTGAGTGGACGCGCGAGATCTTCCGTGGTGGTTTTGAAACCGTGCGCAAGAGTGGTGCAGTGGTCGTGGGTGGCCACACCGTGCAATCGGCGGAAGCTCTGTTTGGCTTCGCGATCACGGGCATCGTGTCGCGCGATGCCGTGGCCGCCAACAGCGGCGCACAGGTGGGGGACCTGCTTTACCTCACGAAGTCGCTCGGCATGGGGGCCATGACGACGGCCGCCAAGAGGAAGCGCATCGAGTGGTCTCAGCTTGAACCTGCCGCTCGCCAGATGGCCAAGCTCAACGACCTTGCTGCCGAAGCGATGCTGTTGGCTCGGCCACACGCCGCCACAGATGTCACCGGCTTCGGTCTCGCCGGTCATGCACGCAACATTGCCAAAGCCAGTGGCGTGACTTTGCGCATCCAGCTTGCATCTGTGCCTTTGTTCCCCGGTGTGCACGAGCTGGCTCGCGACGGCTTCTGCTCGGGCGGCAGCAATCGCTCGAAGGCCGCCTTGGCCGAGGTGGTGGGCTTGGCTGACGGTCTGGATGCCGCGCGGGTGGCGCTCGCTTTTGATGCCGAGACTTCCGGTGGCCTGCTCATCGCTGTGCCCGAGTCACGCGCGTCTGTGTTGGAACGCGAGCTGCATGCGCGTGGCGAGCTCGTGTGTTGTGTGGGCTCGGTGGTCGGCTCCACCGGTCGCTATGTCGAGTTTATTTGACGGCAGCTCGCAGGCCGGCGGCCCACCGTGGATCTTGGGCTGGCGTGGCGCTCCGCTCGATGAGCCGGAAAACACGCTGGTGTCCTTTCGACGCGCTTTGGCATTGGGTCTCGATGGGCTGGCGTGGGAAGTGCAAGCCACGCGCGGCGACGAGTTGGTGGTCTTCGCGGACACGACCCTCGAGCGCACCACCAATGGAGCTGGCTTGGTGGCCGAGCAAACTCTTGTCAACTTGGCTGAACTCGACGCGGGTGGATGGCAAGCAGCCGAACGCGCGGGTGAGCGTGTGCCTTTGCCGCATGAGGTTTTGGAACTGCGTCAGGCGGGGGCCGAGGCGCCGCTGCATGTCGTGCTTGTTGACGATGCGCGCAGCGCACACCTTTTGACCGAGGTGTTGGCACGCTACGCATCTCGACTGTCTGTGCGCGTAGCTGCACGCTCCATTGAAGTGTGTCGCACTGCGCGTGATGCTGGTGCTCAGGTGCTGTGGATGCTCGACGCACCCAGTGAACGTTTGGCCTCTATCGCCCATGAAGAGGGCTTTGCTGCTGTAGGGGCTAGGCCCGCAGATTGGCGTGCAGCTCCGCCGGTCGAGTGGCGTGCCGAACGCTGGTGGTTGGGTTGCGACACGCCTGAGGACTTGCTCGCCGCGCTCCAGGCCCAAGCCTTCGGCGTGTTGACGCACGAAGGTCCGCGTGCGCGCAGCGCGCGCGCATGGCAGCGCCTAGCTCCCGGTCATCCGTGGCCAGTGAGCGTGGCCGAAGCCAGCATGCCGCTGGTCTTGCCGCGCTTTGGTCCCGCGTGGAGTGCCCGGCATGAGGTCGTGGCCCACCTGTCCAATCCACTTGACAGGCCTATGCGGGCCAAGGCTCTCATCCAAGTGCGCCGCGGCGCATTTGAAGTCACCCCCGAGGTCCAACACATCGAGCTTGAACCGCAGAGCACGCAGGCGCTCACATGGCACCTGCAAGGCGGCTCGTGGCGCGTGGGAGCAGACCCGTTGCTGGCCGTGCGCCTCGAGTGGCTCGGGGCTGGGGGGCAACCGATCGAGTGGTTGTGTGACACGCCCATCACGCGGCGTCGCACGCTGACCTTGGATGTGAGTCCCGTGCGCGTGCAACTGGTGCGCGAGAGCCCGCGCGATCGCGAAGCCTACATGGTGGTGCGCTTGCACCGCGGGCATGTCTACGCCTCCATCGAAGACTCCGGCGGCATCTCCGAAGCTCACGCCGTGCTGCGTCTCGGTGAACGCACCGTCGTGGGCGGTCGCGGCGTACGCCTGCCGCTGCCCAGCGACGCCCGCCTCCATCCACCCGCCTTCTCCTGCGGCTTCCTCAGCCACCGCCGCGGCGAACGCTACGTCCGCCGCTTCTGCGGCGGCCTCCTCGACGAACCCGATGCCGGCGCACCGGGCCTGCTCCATATCGCTGCAACGGCGTGAATCTGTCTTGATTCAGGAACCCCGGCGTGCTCGCATTGGGCGAAGGTGGGATGCCAGATGCCGGGCAAGATGAAAGAAGTTGCAAATAGATCTAGCGAAGATGCGTCGAGTCTTTCCTCAAAGAAGGGAAGGAGCGGCAGGAAGGCCTCGAGGCTGACATGTATCGACCTCTTTGCGGGTTGTGGCGGTCTTTCCCTTGGGCTTGAAAATGCGGGCTTCAGTCCTCTGCTCTTTAGTGAGATCAACGAATCGGCTCGCGCTACCTATCTAGTCAATCGG
>JBILXQ010000284.1:0-4285 GCA_044378375.1 Planctomycetota bacterium | reverse complement strand
ATGGAGGGCCGTCACGACCTTGGACAGACTGGCTGTGTCGACCACAAAGGAGAGGTTGTTGCCAGTGGCTCCATAGCTGACAAGGCGCGGCGACACGTCCAACTCGGCCAGGGTCTCGAACACTTCGGCCGCGAAACCGCGGCGATCCTGCAGTTCCTCGCCCACCAGCGACACCAATGCGACTTGGTCGATGACCTCGACCTCGGCGTGTGCACTCAAGTCAGCGACGAGCGCATCGAGCTTGGTGTCCGCATCGACGGTCAGGGCTACGGACACTTCGCTGGTGGCAATCGCATCGACGACGACTTCATGTCGCTCGAAAGCAGTGGCGATTTTGGCCAAGAATCCCCACTGAAACTGCATTTCGCTGGCCACTACGTTCACCACGCGAATGCGATCCTTGGTCGCGATGGACTTGACGCGTCGTTGATGTGGCGCGAGGCGCGCCGTAACCAATGTGCCCGCGACGTGCGGTGCAAAGGTGTTCAGCACACGGATGGGAATGTCGCGCTTCACAGCAGGCTGCATCGTGGCCGGATGGAGCACCTTGGCCCCGAAGAAGGCCAGCTCAGCGGCCTCTGCAAAGCTCATGGTGTCCACGCGCCGCGCGGTGCGGGTCTTGCGCGGATCAGCGCTCATCACGCCATCGACATCGGTCCAAATCTGGATCTCGTCCACACCGAGGGCTGCCCCAAAGATGGCCGCCGAGTAGTCGCTACCCCCACGCCCCAAGGTGGTGATCTCACCTTGGGCGGTGCGGCCGATGTAGCCCGTTACCACAGGCAGGCCATCGACGGCGCCGATGGCTTGGCGGATGGTCGCCTCGCAGGTGGGCAAAGGGCGCGCGCTGCCGAAGCGCCGGTCGGTCACAAGGCCCGCATCCCACGCATCGAGTGCGACGGCTGGCAAGCCTTGGGTCGCGAAGTAGGCCGTGACCAAGCGTGCGGAGAGCCGCTCGCCAAAGCTGGCGACATGATCATGGGCACGCGGCGTGCACTCGCCCAGCAACGCGATTCCACGCACGATGTCGGCTAACTGGGCAAACAACGGCTCCAAAGTGGCGTGTGGCGTGTGGAGCTCGGCGGCTAGAGTGCGGTGGCGGGCGATGAGTGCGTCCAAAGCCTCGGTCGTCGATTCGCCGGCCAAAGCCTTGCGCACCAAGGCGTACAACTCGTTGGTCACGCCACCTACCGCCGAGACAACCACCAGCGGATGTCGTGTGTGTGCGGCCGCGACGATAGTGGCCACTTGGCGAATGGCAGCTGCGGACCCGACAGAGGTCCCGCCGAACTTCATCACGATTCCCGGTTGCATGGTGGCCAACAATGGTACCTGTCCCGTGATTTCGGTTGAAGCACGGGCCCTCACACGAGATCGTCGCGGCATGGACTCGCCTCGTCCCTCTAGCGGTGCGCCCAACATTCGCTTCCTCGAAGGTCCGGATCGCCGTGGGTTCGAGTTGTTGCGGGCCTTCGGCATCTTTGCCGAGTTCGTCAAAGGCTTCCGTGCGCTGCACTTCCTCGGCCCGTGTGTCACGGTCTTCGGGTCGGCGCGCTTTGGTGAAGAGCATCCGCACTACCATTTGGCGCGCAGCATGGGCGCGCGTCTGGCCCAAGCCGGCTTCACGGTCATGACTGGTGGTGGTCCCGGCATCATGGAGGCCGCGAATCGCGGGGCCAAGGATGTGGGTGGCCGCTCCGTCGGCTGCAACATCGTCTTGCCGCACGAGCAGCAGCCGAACCCTTGGCTGGATCGCTATGTGTTGATCCGGTGGTTCTTTGTACGCAAGGTATTGCTTGTCAAATATTCTTACGCCTTCGTGGTGCTGCCTGGGGGCTTTGGAACACTCGATGAGCTCTTTGAGACGCTGACTTTGGTGCAGACCAAGACGATTGACGACTTCCCGGTGGTTGTCATGGGGACTGAGTACTGGCAACCACTGCGCGACATGCTGGAGCAGATGGCCGCTGAAGGCACCATTGACCGCGCCGATCTCAACCGGGTGGTATGGACTGACTCGTGCGACGAGGCGATGGCCTGCATTCACGCCATGTCCGTCCGCAAGTTCGGGCTCACACTCGCCAAGCCCAAGGCACGCCGTTGGTGGCTGTTCGAGAGTTAGGGACGCCGACCGTTCAGCGCGCGAGCCAGCGTTCCCATGGATTGTCGACACGCGAGGGGAGGAAGTCGTCGCGCACCGGCATGAGTTGGTTGTCCAGAGTACTGGACACGGCCATCACTGAACCGGTGCGTTCATTGCGCAGCCAGCGCAAGCCGCCTTGCAGGCTTCCAATCGCAATGCGTGTGGTGGTGTTGGTGCTGTCGAGCAGTTCGATCGTTGCGATCGGGCTCTCCAAGCCCAATTCCGCCGCGCGTGCAGTGGGGGCGTAGCGTTCGGCTTCGGCCAAGATCCAGAGCGAACCGTAGCCACCGGCGCGCCACGGCAAGGCCTCGACCGTGCTTTGGCCGTCCTCGATGGTCCATGTGCGAGCACCATCGGGGGTGGCCGCTGCTTGGCTGTTGATGGTCAGGCGCGAACCATCCGGGCGTTGCACGACATAGCGTTGAAAGCCTGCGAAGCCCGGGCCGGTGCAACCTGCTAGCAAGGAGCGGTCCACGAAGGCCGCCAGTAGGTCTGCGTCCGGCGCCAGCGGGCCACGGGCATCGTAGGGGATCTCTAGCACTTGGTCCGGACCGGTGGCGGGAGTGCGGCGCACCAAGGTGCGCCCGTTCGGTGGCGCAATCGTCGGAGTTTGGGCCTGACCAAGCTCGATGCTCAGCAACGCATCGCGGTCTTCACGCTTGGTGAGCCCGCTGCCATGCAAGGTGATGCGCAGCGGGCTTGTGAAGCCTAGTTGGCCCAGTTGTTCGCTCGTGAGCGCGGTCTCGGCCTCACTGGAGACCAATACAGCACCCTGTGCTTGCACCAAACGCGCCAACCATGCTTCCACCGCAGCACGATCGCACACGGCTCCAAAGGCCTCACGCGAACGCCATTCACCCTTGGAGCGATACCACAACCACTCTTGCTCACCGAGGCGCGCGCTAATGGCAGCCACAGGCTTGCCTTCCAAGAGCCGTGCTTCGCACAGCGGTTGCAATGGGCTCTCGGGCAGCGCGGGTTGGCAACCGCTGAGCGCAAAGCTCATTCCGCAACCCAACAGGAGCAGCGCTAGTCCCGCCGGTTCCTTGCGCCGGCGTCGCAGCCACCAGATTCCGGTTAGCGCCAGCAGCACCGGCAGGGCGATGACTGCGATGCGCCAAAGGAAGCGTGTGTGCGGCTCAGTTGAGCCAATGCGCGCGATGCTGGTGTCGTGCAGCAGCGGCACCCACTCATCACCCAGAGTCAGGCGTGTGACCCACTCCAACCAGAGCAAGCTGCTGTCATCCGCACCAGACCACAGATGCTCATCTTGGAAGGGTGCGGATGCTCCGCACACCAAGAGCCGCGTAGCGGGCACACTCGGCGCCGTGTTCTCGATGTACCACGCGACTGTGGCAGCTGCATCTTGTGGCGAGGGTGCCAGATCCGTGCCGGCCAGATCGCCACCGCGCCAGGCAATGCTGTGAGCTGCTGGACTCGTGGTCAACACTGCACGAGCCGTCAAGCCCGCTGCTTGCAGCGGCTGGGTTGCCACGCGCCAAGCATTAGGTGATAGCGCATCCAATCGCCGCGCCGGAGCAGCCTCCGTCCACCGCGCCGTGAGGGCCGGGACAATGGGAGAGGCTAGTACCGCACGCGAGCCACTGATCTCATCGCCGCGCTCGGTCCACGCATCCACTACGAGTGAGCCATGCTGTTGGTCTACGACGAGGGCGGGATCGAGTGTCAAGCCCCAAGCCCTCAGCCACGCCGCGTCCACATCGGCATACAACGGCCGCGGCCACAGTGCTTGTTGCAGGCCGGATTCCTCACGCGCGCGCGGGACCACATGCAGCTCTTGTGCACACAGCAACACGGGCAAGCCCGCTTGCAGGTGTTGCTGTGCTGCTTGCAAAGCAGGCTGCGAATCCCGTCGCGGCTGCAGCACGACGAGCAACTGCACCCCGCTCAAGTCCGGTGCCTCTTCGCGCAAAGTACGCACCTCGAACCCATGACGCTGGAGTACTTCGCGGGCAGCGCCGTAGCGATCAGACCCACCGGGTGCAAAGCGCCCACGCGCTTCGTACAGGCGCCGGGCCTCTGCGGGTGTCAAGCGCACAGGCGCGGAGACTGTTCCGACCGTCGCGTTGACCAAGCCGCCACAACGTGCCAACGCCAGCGTCAAGCGGAACGCAAGCCGCT
>JBILXQ010000023.1:0-15707 GCA_044378375.1 Planctomycetota bacterium | reverse complement strand
GGCCGCGTTGTATTGGGCCGCAGGTCTTTCCTCGCACCCACCATGGAGCACTTGGGTCGCCACTCTCGTGCCTGCACGCATCCGCATCCGTTACTTCGCGCGGCGGCACCGCATGCTGCATGTGTTTCAAGTACTCGGTCTCTTTGCAGGTGGTTGGATCCTGCAAGTGGGTGCCGCTGCCGATGCGGGCTTGTTGGCCTTCGCGTTGTTGTTCGGCTTTGCTTCCGTGGCGCGCGTGTACTCAAGCGTGCTGTTGTCACGCCAAGGAGAAGTGGAGCCGCTGCCCGTCGGCGCGCGTCGTGTGACATTGCGCCAGTACATCGGCCGGTTCCGGCATGGCGCGGATGGTCGCGTGCTGGTCTACATCCTCTCCTTGCAGTTCGCGGCCTACATCTCGGCGCCGTACTTTGCGCCGTACATGTTGGACACTCTCAAGTTGGGCTACTTGGAGTACATGGCTTTGGTCGCGTCCGCGGTGGCCGCCAAGTTCGCTGCTACGCCGTTGCATGGTCGCTTCGCGGAGCGACATGGAGTCAAGGCACTCATGTGGTTGGGGGCTGTGGGCACGATCCCCACCAGCGCGATGTGGATCTTGTCGGATGACTTCGGCTGGCTCTTGTTTGCCCAGATCTGGGCTGGTGTGGCTTGGTCCGCGTGGGAACTGGCGACCTTGCTGACCTTCTTTGAGTCCATCCCTCACGAAGAGCGCACCAGTGTGCTGACCTGCCACAACTTCGCGAACGCGTGCGCGGTCGCTTTGGGCTCGCTGGCCGGAGCAGCCTTGCTGCAAGGCATCGGCGGGGGAGCGCAAGCCTTGCTGTGGCTCTTTGGCATCTCGTCGCTCTTGCGGATCAGCACTTTGGTCTTGTTGCGCCGCGTCGGACCACCGCCTACGGCGGCCTCGGTGCTGGAAAACGCGCGCACATTCAAGTGGAGTCGTTGAGACGGCCGAAGCTCTCCCGAGGGAGTCCGGCATGCGTTTGTCGATCGGCTTGGGTGCGGCAGCTGCGTTCGCAGTAGGAGTGGCTTGGTTCACTGGGTCTATGCCCGGGCATAGTGCTCGTGGCGCGTGGACCGAGTTGGAGCTGGACGAAGCGGACCTGGCACGCACGCTGGAGGAACATGTCGTCGCGCTGTCTGCCGACTGTGCGCCACGCCACACCGAAGCAGGCCAAGCCGAAGCCGCTGTGCGCTTGCGTCGACGCTTGCAGCGCGCAGGTTGGGAAGTGAACGAGAACGGCACCGACTTGTGGTGCACGCGCACCGGTTTGGGCCGCGAGAAAGACGAGATCATGGTGTTGGCGCGCTACGACGCGCCGCAGCGTTCCCCTGGTGCGGCCACTTGGGCGAGCAGCGCTGCTGTGGCTCTCGAACTGGCCGTCTTGCATGTGGACGAGCCGTGCGAGCGCAGCTTGACCTTCGTGTACACGACCGGCAACGACGGAGCGGCGCGCGCGATCGAACGCTCCCGCGCGCAAGGCCGCACGACCATTGCTGTGTTGACGATCGGTCCCCTGGGCCACTTTGGTGGCGACTATGAGGCGCGTCCCATCGCGTTGGCACCCTTTGTGCCTTCGCAAGCTGACCATGTGCTGTTTGTCGCCGATTGGCGCGGACGCGATGCGTTGCGCGCAGCCATCGGGGCGTTTAGAGATCGTGCGGCCTTACCCAGCGAAGGCGTGGCGTTGCCGTGGACCATGGGCATGCGCGCCCTGACGGATCTCGACACTTTGGGTGCTGCTGGCACACAAGCGGTGTGGGTCAGCGATGGCGGCGCGTGGCGCGATCGCGACTGCGGCGGCTTGGGCGATGTTGCGGACAAGCTCGACTATGGCCGCATGGCACGTGCAGTGCTGGGGCTGCAAGGCTCCCTACATGCACTCACGCTGCGCGCCACGCTTCCGTAGAAGCGCACGCACAGCGTGAGCATGAACGACTCTGGTGCTGATCAGCCCAGGTTCGCGTTGGCGAAGTCCCAGTTGACGAGCTTCTCCAAGAAGGTCGTCACGTAATCCGGACGGCGGTTGCGGTAGTCGACATAGTACGCGTGCTCCCACACATCGCAGGTGAGCAGCGGCTTCTTGCCGTCCGTCAGCGGAGTTGCAGCGTTCGCTGTCTTGACGATGGCGAGCTTGCCGCCATCGAGCACCAACCACGCCCAGCCGCTACCGAACTGGGTTTTGGCTGCTTCAGCGAACTGCGTCTTGAAGTTCTCATAGCTGCCGAAGTCCGCGTTGATCTTCTCGGCGATCTTGCCGGTCGGCGCGCCGCCACCGTTCGGCTTCATCGAGTGCCAGTAGAACGTGTGGTTCCAAACTTGCGCGGCGTTGTTGAAGATGCCGCCTTCGGCCGGGTTCTTGGCCGAGCCGAGCACCACTTGCTCGAGCGTCATCGTCGCGTACGGCTTGTCCTTGACGAGGTTGTTCAGGTTGTCGAGGTAAGCCTTGTGGTGCTTGCCGTAGTGGAACGAAATGGTCTCGGCACTGATGTGCGGCGCGAGGGCGTCGTCCTTCCAAGGCAGGGGCGGGAGCTGGAAGGCACCGGTAGCGGTGGTTTGGGTCATGGCAGAGCGAGTGAGAAGGGGTTGCGATCAGGAAGCGAGTGGTCCCGCGCCGCTGGCACGAGCTGTGCGTCACGGCCCGCGTATTGTGCGGTTCGCATTCACTCGAGCCAAGTGCCTGAGCTCCTTGCTTTGCGTAAGCTCTGTCCCGTGAACGCTACGCACGCCTTAGCGCTGGAGGTCCAGGCCTTCGGCAAGAGCTACGAGACGCACCGCGCCGTCGCTGACCTGTCCTTCCAGCTACGCCCGGGCGAGATTCTCGGACTTGTGGGTCCGAACGGTGCCGGCAAGACATCCACGCTGCGTTCGATCGCGGGCGTACTGCCGGTCAGAGAAGGGCGCATCTACGTCGATGGCTGGGACATCAGCGAGCACGAACAGCAAGCCAAGTCGCGGCTCGCATGGATCCCAGATGATCCGCAACCGTTCGACACCTTGACCGTGCGTGAGCACTTGGAGTTCACCGCGGCTCTGTTCGGCGTACGCGCTTGGGAAGAGCGCGCGGAACGCCTGTTGGAGTCGTTCGAGTTGGTCGAGAAGCGCGACGCCCTTGGTGGTGAGCTGTCGCGCGGCATGCGCCAGAAGCTCGCCTTCGCGTGCGCGTGGTTGCATGAGCCGAAGTTGCTGTTGATGGACGAACCGTTGTCAGGTTTGGATCCGCGCGGCATTCGCGCCGCCAAGCAAGCGATCAAGGAGCGCGCGCAAGCCGGCACCGGTGTGTTGCTTTCGTCGCACCAATTGGACCTGATCGAAGAACTTGCGGACCGCATCCTAATTATCGATCGAGGTGCCAAAGTATTTGACGGCACGCTGGCCGAAGCACGCGCCTTGGTTGCAGCGGACTCCAGCTTGGAAGACATCTTCTTTGCCATCACCAAGGACGCAGGCGCGTGAGCGAAGGGCACGGCAACCCGGCACGGATCTGGGGTCATCCTGCGCTTTGGCTGCTCGCCAAGCTCAAGCTGCGCGGCTTCGTGCGCTTGCAGGTGCGCCGCGTCAAACGTCCCGCCGGCATGGCCTTCTTCGCCATCGGTCTGTTGTTGGCTGTGGTGTGGCTGGCCTCGCTCTTCACGGGTGCTTTGGGTGGATGGCGTCAGGACACAGCACCAGCGGATCCTCGCACAGCACTCTTCACCGCCCAAGCGGCCGTGGCAGTACTGGTGCTGTTGGCCGTCATCGGCGCGTTGCAGTTCCGCGGGTTGTTCTTGCCGCGCGAGGAGATTGAACGCTTGTTCTCGGCGCCGCTGACGCGGCGTCAGCTTGTGCGCTATCGCTTGAGCACCGCGCAGATGCGGTCACTCTTCGGCGCAGCACTCTTTGGCCTCGCTTGCGCGCAGCGTGTGGGCAATGGTGCCTACGGCTTCTTCGGTGCGGGCCTGACTTTGCTGACGATCCCGGTGCTAGGCCAGGCAGCAGCCATCCTGGCGGGGGATGCGGAGAATCGCTGGCTGCCCAAGCTGCGCAAGTTGCCGTTGCGCTTCGTATCCATCGCCTTTGGCGTGGTGTTCGGCCTGTTTTTCGTGTGGTTGGTCTTCGGCCGTGGCGACGCACCGATCGTGGGAGCGAACCTGACCACCTTGCGCGATCATCCTGTGTTGAACGCCTTGTTGGCGCCTTGCTTGCCGTGGGCGCGCGCGATGACGGCGCCTGATTTGGCGACCTTTGCGCCGTACTTCGCCGTGTGTGTGCTGTTCTTCGTGTTGGCGCGCATGGGCACCGAGGCGTTGCGAGTGGACTTCCGCGAGCTCTCCTTGGAGACCAGTGCGGATGTCGCGCGGCGCTTGAACCGCATGCGCAAGGGCGGAGCCGCCAATCGCGTGGATGCAGCGCGTGCACCGTTTGGTTGGACGCCTCCGTGGTTGTTCGGACGCAGCCCCTTCGGCGCGATTGCACGCAACGAGTTGGCCGCCATGTTGCGCAAAGCACGCGGCACGCTGTTCCTGCTTTTGGTTGCCGCTGCCTTGTTGACGGCAGGCTCGTCGCTGATTTCGCGCACACTCGCCGAAGCAGCAGAAGCTGGCGACGATGTACGCATGGTGGGGATCGCTTCGACTCTGATCCTCACGCTCTTGGGCACGACGTACTTGTGCAGCAGCTTGCGCTTTGACTTCCGCTCGCGCTTGCACCAGATGGACCAGCTCAAGGCGTGGCCTGTCACGGGAGCCACTGTGTTCCTCGGCACGATCGCAGCCGAGACGCTGCTGGTGTGGGTGCTGGTCTCCGCAGGCTTGCTCGTGCCGGGCTTGTGGAATGGGCGCGTCGAGCCGTGGGCCTTGGTCGGCGTTGCTTTTCAACCGCTGTTGGGGCTGGCGTGGATCGCGATTGACAACGCCGTGTACTTGTACGCGCCCACGCGCTACACGCCCGGTGAAGACAGCGCGTTCCTGCACATGGGCCGTGCCTTGGTGTTGCTGCTGGTGCGCTTGGCAGTCATGACGGCGGTGCTGTTGTTCGTCGGCACTCCATGCGCGGCGCTGTTGTTCATGGCCGAAGCTGCGGGCTTTGACTCTGTGGTTGCGTGGACCATGTCGCTCGGCGTCGCATGGGTCGCCTTAGGCCTCGTCTGCGGCGGCCTCGTTTGGGTTGGTGGCAAAGCCTTCGAGCGCTTTGATGTGGCGCGCGATCGCGGCTAGCTGCGCGTGCTTGCGAGTGCCGCAGCCAAGTGCGGCGCCAAGCGTTCCTTCGTAGCCAAGTTGTGCCAGCCCACGAAGGACACGCGCGTCACCGCATCCAACGGGAAGTCCAAGCGACCGCCTTCTGCATCCTCCAGCACGCAACCAGCCTCACGCGCCACCACAATCGCGCCTGCAGAGTCATACGGTTTAGAGGCCAGCGTCTCGCGGCCCGCCTGCGTCGCCAAATGAGCGCGCAAGTCGCAGATCATGCGGTAGGTGCCCAACGCCAGCAGCACCAGCTGCCCGCTGTTCGAGATGTACTGATCGTCAAAGCAACTGCGCTCCTGCGCACCTTCCAAGCGCGAGAGGCGCGCAAAGAACGCTGCCTCTACACGCGCAAGCTGCGCACGCTCCGAAGGCAAGTAGCGAAAGAAGGGGAAGTAGCCACGATCCACACGTGCTTCGCCATCCACGCGCAAGGGACGACGCCACTCGAGCGTTTGATCGCGCAGTGCGTGTTGTTCGATGCGCGCGTGCTGGCCACGGATGGCTGACAGCATGCGCGCCGCCCGCGCGCGTGAGTCGGGCAACTCGCCGACCACGCCGACGATGGCATCGCGCAAGTGCGGCTGGCTTGCACCAGGCCCGCACACCGCCACCACACACCACGCCGCCCGCAAGTCCGCCATCAAGTTGCGCGTGCCATCGATAGGGTCGACGACGAAGCGCGGGCCACCATGAGCAAAGTCACTCAGCTCGCGCCAGCCGCCGGCTCCATCGGGTCCGCGATGCCTCCAACCCGCGTCCTCGGTCAACACCGAAAGCGGGCCACGACGCGCCTGCTCGTCCATCCACGCCTCAATGGCGTGTTCGGCACACACATCCATGGCAAAGGTCGTGTCGCCCACCCCTTGCGCCACTTCGCGCGACAGGCTGGCTGTTTCGCCGCGTTCCGCTGCCGCGCACACGGCGCCATGCACCGCTTGGCGCACACGCAGGACCAAGTCCTGTGCCGCCGCTAGCAACGCCGGGGAGTCCTGCATGGCCGATTCTTGTTGCGGACTCTACACTCTGCGCCCTCTATCGGAGAGCCCCTCATGAGTGAAGTTCGCGACGTCGTCATCATCGGTTCTGGTCCCGCCGGCTATACCGCAGCCGTCTACACCGCCCGCGCCAACCTCAAACCGTTGTTGTTCCAAGGCCTGCAGCCTGGTGGCCAGTTGACCATCACCACGGATGTAGAGAACTATCCGGGCTTCCCAGATGGTGTGCATGGTCCGCAGATGATGGACCTGTTCCAAAAGCAAGCGGAGCGCTTCGGTACGGACATCCGCTTCGAGATGGTGCAGTCAGTCGACTTTGCACAGCGTCCGTTCAAGCTGACCACCGATGGTGGGGAGTACTACGCGCGCACCGTGATCATCTCGACCGGTGCCTCGGCGCGTTTGTTGGGACTGCCGAGCGAGAAGGAGCTGATGGGCTATGGCGTGTCGGCGTGCGCTACCTGTGACGGTGCTTTCTTCAAGGAGAAGAAGGTACTGATCGTCGGTGGTGGTGACACCGCCATGGAGGAGGCGAACTACCTGACGCGCTTTGCCAAGGAAGTCGTGATCGTGCACCGTCGTGAGGACTTCCGCGCCAGCAAGATCATGTTGGACCGCGCCAAGGCCAATCCGAAGATCAGCTGGCAGCTCAACTCGGCTGTCGTAGAGGTGCTGTCGTTGCCGGACAAGAAGCGTGTGCGCGGCGTGGTTCTGGTCGACACGCGCACCGGTGCCAAGTCCGAGATGGTCTGCGATGGCGTGTTCATTGCCATCGGTCACGAGCCCAACAGTTCGATCTTCAAGGGCCAGATCGACATGGACGAGACGGGCTACATCGCCGTCACGAAGGGCACCTACACCAGCGTGGACGGCGTCTTTGCTTGCGGCGATGTGATGGACAAGACCTATCGTCAAGCGATCACGGCGGCCGGCACCGGCTGCATGGCCGCCATCGATGCCGAGCGTTGGCTAGAAGCGCACGGTCACTGATCGGCTTTGTTACTGACCTAGGGTCAAGCGCTGCAAAGCGTAGGCGTGAAGCTCTGGCGCACCCGCAAGTGCGTCGGAGCTTCGCACACTTTCGAGGCCACACAAGTCGGTGTACACGCCGCCTGCCTCGGTGATCAACACTTGCGCCGGTGCCAAGTCCCACGGCTGCACGCCTGCTTCGATCCACAGGTCCGCTACTCCGTCCAACACCATGGCTACCGAGGCCGGATCCCCATAGGCCCGCACCGAGGCGCAGGTGCGAGCCAAGTCGATGGCCGCTGTGGCATAGCGCGTGCGCAACAGCCGCGACCACTCACCCACGGATAGCGTGGCGTCACTCCAAGCGGTCGC
Source organism: Planctomycetota bacterium (assembly GCA_044378375.1). Lineage (GTDB taxonomy): Bacteria > Planctomycetota > UBA1135 > UBA1135 > SXXH01. The sequence goes on along the minus strand of JBILXQ010000023.1, from coordinate 8,148 downwards.
TGTGCGCAGGCGGATCGGCGCTGCGTTGCGCGTGCATCCCAAGCCGCGTGCTGCGCTGTACAACAAGTTGCGCAACGGCAGGCCCATCGCACCGGCAACCACGCGGCCATCCAGTTCAAGGGCTACCAACGGCCCAAAGTGCTCGCCGCCGCGCGCGAAGCCGCGGGTGCCGTCGAGCGGATCCACGATCCACACGGCACGCGGGTCGCCTGCGGTCGCACCGGACTCCTCTGCCAGTACCGAGCAGCCCGGCCATTCGGACGCAAGTACCGCCAAAATCGCCTCTTCCGCAGCGAGATCCGCGCTGGTCACAGGCGAACGATCGCTCTTCCATTGCGTGGCAAAGCCCCGAGCGCGCTCGCGCAGCAGAGCCGCACCCGCAGCCTCCACGGCGCGCTCCGCCGTGGCGCGCGCAGCCGCGTAGTCGAAGGATCGCATATCCGCAGGCTAGCACGCCGACCCCACCACAGGTCACAATCCCTCGCATGCAGGCGACCCCCATGCAAGGACAGCATGTGCTCATCACCGGAGCTGGCACGGGCATTGGTCTCGCGATTGCCACGCGCTTGGCCGATGAGGGCGCGGTGGTGTCGTTGGTGGCGCGCGACCTTGCGCGCGTGGAGGCCGTGGCCGCTGACTTGCGTGCCACAGGCGCGACCGCGCGTGCGTGGCAAGCGGATGTGCGCCACAGCGACCAGATTCAGCGCGCGGTCGACCTAGCGTGTGCTGCGCACGGTGCGCTGTACGCTTGTGTGGCGAACGCTGGCATCGGCGGCCCGAACAGTCCTGCAGATCCGTCTGGCGATCGCTTCGCTGATTTGGTCGCGACCAACTTGTCAGGTACGTATGACACCTTCCGCGCGGCCCAGCGTCATCTGGCTGCGGGACCGCAGCCGCGGCACTTGTTGGCTGTGGCGTCGATCTTGGCGCGCATTGGTGTCGGTGGCTACACCGGCTATTGCGCTTCCAAAGCAGGCATTCTGGGGTTGGTGCGTGCGCTCGCGGTCGAGCTTGCACCCCAGAACGTGCAGGTCAATGCGCTCTGTCCGGGTTGGGTCAATACCTCCATGGCGCGCGAAGGCTTGGAAGGCATGGCTCAGGGTATGGGCGTGAGTCTGGAAGAGGCACATCGCATCGCCATGTCGGCCGTGCCGTTGGGACGCATGTCTGAACCGCAGGAAGTTGCCGGTACCGTGCGTTGGATGTTGTCGGCAGACGCGCGCGGTTTGACAGGCCAAGCCGTGGATCTCAACCACGGCGCCTTCATGAACTGAATGCCAGGAACATGCACGTGACCACCCAGCGCATTGCACTGCTCGTGCATGGTTGGCCGGCGCACAACGCGACGGGCGTCGAAGTGCATGCCCAAGCCTTGGCTCACGCCTGGGTGGCGCAGGGTGCGACGGTCGAGGTGTTGTATGCGCACACGCTCGACGGCGCCGATGCAGCGAGCTTGCAGGGCACACTTGTGCGCACACAAGAAGGTGCCGTGGGTGTGTCGCGCCTCAGCGTGCGTCGTGCGCTCAGCGCGGACGAGGCGCTGGAAGCGCTTGGCGTCGAAACAGCGGTGGCGGCTTGGTTGGATGCGGTGCAACCCACTGTCGTGTGGTGCGAGCACAGCATTCACTTGGGGCTGGGTGCCTTGAAGGCCGCTGCGGTGCGCGGTGTGCCGGTCATTCATCGTGCGCATGACCATTGGCTCGTGTCGCCGCAGTACCTGTCGGTGCGGCCGGATCTCCAGCCCATGGTGCCGAACGACAGTGGTGTTTTGGCGCGCATTGACTTGTTGCGCGAGCGGCATCCCCAGCTTGCACCCGGCTTGGGCGGCACACTCGCGCCCGAGCTGGCAACTGCCGAGCACTTGCAAGCCCTGTCAACTATGCTTGACGGTGATGCCGATGCACTGCATGCGTTTGGCATCGATGGCGCGACCTTCCGCAGCGCCGTGGAGGCGCGCCGTGCCTTGGAACGCCGGCGGCGCGAGGCCTTGCGCGGTGTGGATCTGGTGTTGGCGCCTACACACACGCTGGCTGCGGTGCTACGTAACGCCGGTCTGCCGTGTCCTGTCGAGGTCTTGCCGTGCGGGATCGAGGAGCGTGGCTTGGAGGCCGTGCCCGCGGCCCCAACCACACCGTTGTCGTTGGGCTTTGTCGGCACCTTGGCGCCCCACAAAGGTCTCGATGTGTTGTTAGCCGCGCTCGAGGGGCAAAGCGGCTTTGCTCTGCGTGTCTTTGGCACTACGGACGATCCGCAGCGCTTGGATGAGCTACGCGCGCGCATCGAGCGCGTGGGCGGTCAGCTCGTTGGGCCTTACGAGCCGTCTGCAGTCGCGGAAGCCTTCAGCAGCTTCGCTGTCTTGGTGATGCCCTCGCGTTGGCCCGAAGTCGCTCCCTTTGTGTTGCTCGAAGCGCGCGCCGCGCGGCGCGCCATCGTGGCGAGCGCTGTAGGGGGAGTGTCCGAGTTGGTCGTCGATGGTCGCGAAGCCTTGTTGGTGCCTCCGTCGGATGCGCTTGCATTGCGCGCGGCGTTGCTGCGCTTGCGTGACGAGCCACAGTTGGTGACGCAGCTGGCCTCGCGTTGTGAGGCGCCAGACTCGATCCAGCACGAAGCTAGAGCATGTCTGGAGCGCATCGTTCGCTTGCAGGTCGAGCGCGCTCAATCACCCAGTACGCGCACGCTTCCGTCGACCGTATCCGCCGTAGGCGCGCGCATTGCCAAACTGCAGAGTCTTTCGGATGACGACTTAGCGGCGCGTGCTGCAGAGAGCTTGGCGAAAGCGCGCAAGCAACTCTTAGGCACGGAGCGCGCGCCTCTGGCGATCGTGCAAACCGCTTTGGCACGCGTGCAACACGAGCGCGCGCGCACGGCTGAGTTACAGCACCTGTTGGAGCACAGCACCGCAACAGTGTCGTCCGAGCTGGAGGTGTTGCGCACGGAGCTAGCGTGGCGCGCCGGCACGGAAGCCGCGTTGCGCACCGAGTTGTCCGCGCTCAAGGCTGAAGCTCGCTGGCGAGCAGAGACTGCCCAGCACGCTCAGCAAGTGCAAGCTGACCTGCAGGTTCAGTTGGGGGATGCACAGCGGCAGCTAGAGCAAGCACAGCGTCAGCTAGAGCAAGCACAGCGGCAGCTAGAGCAAACACAACGGCAGCAAGTGCAAACCCAGCAGCAGCTAGAGCAGGTTCATGCGCACTGCGCTGCGCTAGCAACTGAACACGAACTCGCGGCCACGCACCTCGCCCAGGCGGCCCAAGCCGTTACGGAGTTGCAGGCGGAAAGCGCGTGGCGTCGAGCCCGCGAACACGCACAGGAGGAAGCTCTCCAGCACTCGCAGGCGCGCACGGCCGAGTCCGAGCGAGCCGTGCTTGCCGAGCGTCATGCACATCAACGCACGCGCGAGCATCTGCAACGAGCCAAGGAATCGCTTGCGAGCCTGCGCGGCGAAGTGGAGTGGCGCACAGCCGAGATGGAGGCTGTACGGGAGTCCCTTTCGCGCGTGCGCTTTGCCTTCGTCGGTCGCAAGTTGCGCCACTGGGTTCTGCAATGGCCGCAAGCGGGAGAGCACGCATGACCAAGCCGGTCACCATTGTCATTCCAGCACTCGATGATCGTGCCTTGCTCGCGGCCCACTTGCCCGCTGTGTTAGCCGAGTTGCGCGCGCGCAATGTGGGCGATGAAGTGGTGGTCGTCGATGACACCGGCAGTGGTGTGTTGGAGTCATGGCTCACGCAGGAGTTCCCGCCGCCCGCGACCTTTGATGCGGCCTTCGTCGATGTGCGCTGCGTGGTGCGTGCAGAGAATGGCGGCTATGCCGCTGCTGCGCGCAGCGGTGTCGAGGCCGCGGCGCATGACTTGGTCTACCTGCTCAATCCTGATGTGCGTGTGGAGCCTGGTTTTCTAGCACCTTTGCTTGCGGCCATGGAGGACACGCATGTCGTGGCCGCCGTGGGACGCACCGTGCTGTGCGGTGATCCGTCGCATGTCGAGACCTTGCTCGTGCCGCAATGGCGCAATGGGCGCTTGGTGATGCGTGAGCGTGGCACACGTCCTGAGGATGCGAGCTACGAGCCCACTGAAGCCGCTTTCGCCCTAGGTGGTGCCGCTTTGGTGCGGCGTGCCGAGTTCTTGCGTCAACGACACGATCCTCTGTATGCGCCGTTCTATCTAGAAGACTTGGACCAAGGGTTGGAGTGGCGCGCCCAAGGACGACGCATCGCGTATTGCCCAGAGAGCCGTGCTTCACATGATCATCGTGGCAGCATCGGACCACGCGTGCCCGGAGACTGGGTGCGCTTGTGGATCGAGCGCAACTTGCTGCTGTGTGCGTGGAAGCACGCCGATGAAGACATGTTGCAGGAACACTTCCAAGCCTTGGAAGAGCGCGTGCTCGATGCGCTCGAACACGGCGATCGCGCCACGCTGACGGCGTTGGTGTTGGCCTGCGATGATGCAACGGCGGCGGCTAAGGCGCGTGCCAAGCGCACCCAGCCGCGGCGCTCGTTGCGCGATGTCTTAGCTGAAGTGCAGCCCTAACTCGCAGCCAGCACGCGTTCCAAGCGTTCTACATGCTCGGGTGCGCGAAAGCGTTGTTCGACTCGAGCCGCACCCGCTCGGCCCATACGCAAGCGCAGTTGCGGTTGTGCCATCAATTCATCCAGCTCGCGGGCCAACGCATTTGTATCGGCACGCGGCACCATACGGCCCGTGCTGTCGTGGTCCAGCCATTGCGGCACACCACCACCTTGGAAGGCGAGCACAGCGCGTGCGTGCGCCATGGCCTCGATGCCTACCAAGCCGAAAGGTTCATCCCACACCGAGGGAAAGACCACCAACTCGCAGCGCGGGTAGAGCGCTTCCATGTGTTGTGTGCTCAACGCACCCACAAAGCGTGTGCGCGCCGCCAGTCCTTCGGCGCGCGCCTTCTCTTCCAGCCACGCGCGCGCAGGACCATCACCTGCAATGCACAGCACCGCATCTGATCGCAGCTTGCCAAGCGCTGTCAGCAAGTACTCAATGCCCTTGTCCGGGCTTACCAAACGCGCGGCAGCCAACACCACGCGTCCGCGGTGTTCTGTCAGCCACGCATCCAACTCCGCAGGCAACGCGGCCGGTGCTAAGGCACGCGATGCTGCCCATGTGAAGTAGGGGATCGTGTGCACCCGCTCGGCCGGTAGATCGGCTTGCAGCAGTTGCTGGCGCATCCAATCCGACGCCACGACGATGCCGCGCACTCGCCGCAGCGTGTCCAAACCGCGCAGCGTAGCCCCGATGCGGTGCAGCACCGTCGCGAAACCTTCGGAAGCGCTCAAGCACGCACAACCCTCAGCAAGCCAAACGCGCCGCACGCAAGCCAAGCCCACAGGTTCCGTGCACCTGACAGGTGTGGTGGTGCCGGCTGCGGGTTGCACCAGTTTGTTCAACCCGGGGCAGAAGGGCACATGGTCCTGCACATAACGCACGACAGGCGCCACGCTGGCCAATGCGCGCACGCGGCGCGGTTCGCGTGCGCCGAGCACATACACCACTTCGGGCCGCACATGCACGGCAACCTGCGCCGCTGCGGTGGGGGTCGCTGCCACATGCACCGGCGTTTGCGCGTGCGCCTGTGCGTTGTCGCCTTCGTTAGCTCGCGGCTCGCGCTCGACCAAGTAGCGCACCTCGTGCCCGCGCGCAGCGAGCACAGGTGCAATCTCACGCGCATACCGCTCGCTGCCTCCGAGCGTATCCAGCGCATCGATAGCGAGCAGCACGCGCATGGCGTGTTCAGCCGATCGTCAGCAAGAACTCGCCGTTGACGCGCGTCTTCTTCATCTTCTGGAGCAACATCTCCATCGCCTCGACCGGATCCATCTCGTTGAGGACCTTGCGCAACATCCAGATGCGCTTGATCTCGTCCGGAGTGAAGAGGAGTTCTTCCTTACGCGTGCCCGAACGATTGATGTCAATCGCGGGATAGATGCGGCGATCCGAGAGACGCCGGTCGAGCACGATCTCCATGTTGCCGGTGCCCTTGAACTCTTCGAAGATCAACTCGTCCATCTTCGAGCCCGTGTCGATCAGCGCCGTGGCGAGGATCGTCAACGAACCGCCGTTCTCGATGTTGCGCGCGGCGCCGAAGAACTTCTTCGGGAACTGCAAGGCGCTGGCTTCCATGCCGCCTGACAGCAACTTGCCGTTGCTGGGGGCTTCGACGTTGGCCGCACGCGCCAAACGCGTGATCGAGTCGAGCAGAATGACGACATGCTCGCCGGCCTCGACCAGCGACTTGGCCTTATGCATGACCATCTCGGCCACATGCAGGTGACGCGAAGCCGGCTCGTCAAAGGTCGAGGCCACGATCTCGCGCTTGCCGCGCGGGATGCTGCGCTCGAAGTCGGTGACTTCCTCGGGACGCTCATCGACCAGCAGGATGATCAAGTGCGCGTCCGGCGCATTGGCGACAATCGAGTTCGCCAACATCTGCAACAAGACCGTCTTGCCGGTGCGCGGCGGAGCCACGATCAATCCGCGTTGACCGCGTCCAATCGGCGTGACGAGGTCGACGATGCGCATCTCCAGCGGATTGCTCGGCGCACCTTCCAGCAAGATGCGCTGTTCTGGATAGAGCGGCACGAGTTCCTTGAACGGAGCGCGTCCACGCGCCTCTTCCGGCGGATGGAAGTCGATCGTCTGCAGCTCGTGCAAGCACAAGTAGCGTTCACCTTCGCGCGCCGGGCGCAAGCGGCCGCGCACCGTCATGCCCGCGCGCAGCGCAAAGCGCTCGGCGAGCGAAGGCGGCACGAACACATCATCGGCTGCCGGCAAGTAGTCGTTCTCACTGCTGCGCAGGAACGCATGACCTTGGTGGAAGGCGAACACGCCTTCTGCAATCACCGGCACGCGCTTCAACATGCGCGCTTGCGCCAAGGACCAGATCGCATCGCGCCGCACGCGCATCGAAGAGAGGTCTACATCTTCCTCGTCGCCCTGCTCGATCAGTTCGGCCAGGTTCTTGGCCTGCAAATCGGCGTACTGCGTCGCTTCGGGCGCCTTCTTGCGGCCCAAGGACGGAATGGAATCGTTCAGTTCCTCGTACTCGGCCTCTGTCAAATCGGCTGGCAGGCCGGCGACATCGACAGGCACCAAATCCAACTGTCCCTGCACACGCGGCGGGAGCTTCGCTTGGGGTTGACCAAGACCGTGTTGACCGCCTGCGTTCTGGCCATGCGGTTGTTGTTGCTGCTGGTTGCCGAACTTGTGTTTGAAGCGCTTGCGCATGAGGGGCTTGCAGAAAGGTGCTCAGGGGAAACCGAGGGCGGCGAGCACGCGCAACACCTCACGGTCGAGGTCTGCGAGTGTGCCAGTGTTGTGAACGATGTGCTGCGCGCGCGCGCGCTTCGCTGACGCGGGCAACTGCGCTGCTTCGCGGCGCGCAACTTCACCCGCGCTCCAACCGCGTGTGGCTTGTGCGCGTGCTTCGCGTGCGGAGAGATCGCTCTCGACCCACACCAACGCATCGCACTCGGCCACCAAGCCGTGTTGGGCGTCGTTCTCCAAGAGCAGCGGTACGTCGAGCGCGATACGAGGTACGCGCGCCGCCCGCGCCGCTTGGAGCCGAGCGCGCAAGTTGGCACGGATCCGCGGATGGGTCAAGGCTTCCAAGCGCGTACGCGCAGCTGGATCGGCAAACACCACCTGGGCGAGGGCCTTGCGGTCGAGGCCCCCGGCCGGGGTGAGCACCTGCTCCCCGAACTCGGAGCGCACCGCAGCGATGACCGCGGGATCTTCCAAAACCGCGTGCGCTTCCCGGTCGGCGTCCACGACGATGCCCTGCGGGCCCGCCAAGGCCTGTGCAACAGCCGATTTACCGCTGGCAATGCCGCCTAGAACTCCAAAGACAAAGGGGTGCTGGGTCATGTCCCCAGAGGTTACCGCCCGACCAGCCTGTGGTAGGAGGGGCCGGATCAGCCGTTTTCGCTTGCGAGAGCGGGTCTGGTTCGGGTATCACCTCCGACCCTTCGGAGCAGTCCTGCTCCCGAGGATGCCCCCCCCAAAAATGACCTCGCGCAAGGCCCTAGGCCGCGCGCCGAGCTAGATCGAAGAGACCCCCGAGGAAACGCGGATGAACCGTTCCGTTCGTGGCATGGCCAAGGTGAGCGTCCTGTGGACCAT
>JBILXQ010000283.1:0-4293 GCA_044378375.1 Planctomycetota bacterium | reverse complement strand
CAAGTCGACGAGCTGCTGGATCGCATCGGCTGCTTCGAAAGGATCTTGACGCAGATCCTCTGGGTGCAAACCGGCATCCGCACCGGTCGCTTCCCATGACTCCACGGGTGCTGGTGCGGGATCTTCTAGGATTTCGGCCAGCACCCGACCATCAAAGTCCGCGCCGCACGGCAAGCCCAGGACCGTCAACGCCGTAGGCGTAAGGTCGAGCACATTGGCCACGATGGGTTGTCCACCCGCCTTGACACCGGGTCCACTCGCCACCCACAGCCCCAACGGCCGATGCCAGCTGGCCTCTTTCTCCATGCGCATCTCCGGCGGCAGATCCTCCAGCGAAGGACGCTCGCCACCGGATTGAAAGCCATGATCCGAGAGGATGAACACGGTGGTGTCCGGACCAGCTTGTTCCAGCAAACGCCCCAAGGCAGCGTCATGCCAGCAGTACACCGAGTCCATCACGGCACCGAAGGCGCGCACATCACGCTCGGCCACTCCGGCCATGCGCGGCGGGCGGTACTGCATGAAGTGATGGCCCATGGTGTCGATCGTCTCGAAGAACACCATGGCCAGATCCCAGGCCTGTGCGCGCATGGAGGCGAGAGCCACGCGCTCCACACTCATGGCAGTCGCCATCAACTTGCACAGCGTGTCGACGCGCGCATCGTGCGTGTGCGCCACCAAGTAGGGAAAGATCTGCGCGAGGTGCGTGCGAGCAAAGGTCGCGCGACCCACGCGTTGCTGCGCCAGCGTGTCGCTCAAGTCCGGCGGATGCACGGCACCGGGCACCAACGGCCAAGGCGTAGAGGCCTGACCGGGGTCGCCCTCCATCAACATGTTGCTCGTGACGATGCCGCGTACCGGCTCGGCAGGATGACTGGCGTACCAGCCGGTGCACTGCACCCGCAAGCCTGCTTGCGTGGCGATGTTCCAGATCGCCTTGACCTTGCGGCTGGTGCTGGAAGCGATGCGCAGACCACTGCCGTCCGGCTTGGGTTCGACGAAGTTGAGGATGCCGTGCACATCAGGTGTGCGCGCCGTGGCCACGCTCACCCACAAGAGCGGACTGAGCTTGGGTTCCAGAGTCGTGAGGTCGCTGCGTACACCGCGCTGAATCAGGCGCTCCAGCACAGGCATGCGACCTTGCGCCAGGAGCTGATCCACAATCAGCCAATCGGCAGCATCCCAACCGATGACAAGGACGCGTCTTCCTGAGGGCAGGTTACTGGAGGTGCTCATTCAGGATCGTTCCGCTTGCAAACGCTTTTGATTCGCTTCCCACCACGAGCGCCATTGCGTTGGTGCGCGCTTCTTGCTGTCGCGACTCACGCTGGCGAGCGTGCGTTCGATTTCGACCACCAGCTTGGGCTCCCCGCGGCCTGAGGCATGTTCAAGCGCGTCGACCAAGCGGCTGAAGCAGCGCAGGTCATCCAAGAGCGACAAGCCTTGGGCCGCGGCGATAGCGACGGCCGGATCGGTGTCGAGCAAGGCGCGGCACAACACCCCCGTGGGGTGGGCCGTCAACTTTGCTTGACTGCCGCGCAAGGCCAGCGCTTGGGCGGCTTGGGCGCGCACGATCCACTCAGGGTCTTTGGTGACCACGACTCCGAGCTGCGCCAACACATCCGCTTCTGCAGCCGCCTCTGCGGGCAGTTTGCCTAGCAATTCTGCGGCACGGCGGCGTGTCTCGGCGCGTGCATCCCCGAGCAAGCCCGCCGTGGGCAGCACCGCCGATGCGCCGATGCGCACCAAGACATCGCCCGCGAGGAAGGCCACGACACCGTCCTTGACTTGCAAGGACTGCACGAGAAGCGGTGTCGAGTACTCCTTGAGCGCGACCAACTCGGCTTGCGCGCGTTCAAACGGTCCATCCGCGATGGGCTTGGTCTGCAGGCGCGAGCGTTCGAACGTGGCCACCATCTCGCGCGCGGCATTCTGCACCACAAAACGCGCTAGCAGCGGGTCCTTGCGCACCTCTTCGCGGCGCAACTCCCACTCAGCGCCTCCACGACGGTAGGCATCCCATGCAGCGCGCTCGCGCTCGGGCAGTTCCTCTGTGCGCACGATGCGATCAGCGCTGGATCGATCGGCAGCATGCCCCGCAGGAGTGTTGGTGCAAGCTGCAGCCACCGAAGCTGCACAAGCAAGAGATGTGAGAAGCCAGTTCACCTAGGCATCGTACCCAAGCTGGGTCCTAGTCGAACGCGCCAGTGCCGCATCCCACTGCGACTCGGCGAAGGTGCGCATGCGTTCCTCAAACCAAGCTTCGCCGCTGGCGGGTGTGGGTGGCGCGCCCGCGGAGAGACACTGGTCGTAGAGCGCTTGATGAGCATCCAACCACACAGCCTCCTCTTGCCGCGCGTCCTCGTGCGCTGGTACGGCCTTGGCCAGAGCATCGAAGCGTTGGGGATTGTGGGCCAGGTCGACCCAATGGGCAGCCAAGGCAGCCGCGTCACCGGGCGGTACCCACAGGCAACAGCCCTGCGCAGACCGGTCGGCCACCCGCTCTCTATACGCGGGCAGCGAGGACAGCACGCAAGGGCGGCCCAGCTGAAGCGCTTCATCCAACACCAAGCCTTGCGACTCCGCCGCGAGGGAAGGCAGGGCGATCAAGTCCGTGTGCTCCAACACGGGATGAGTGCCGAGGTCCGCTGCTTCGTAGGCACCGTGCAGATGGACGCGCACACCGGGTAGTGCGTTCAGCTGTGCGACCCGCGCTGTGAGCCAGGTCCGCGTGGACTCTGTGCCTGTGGTGCCGAGCAAGTGCAGGTCGATGGAGGCGCGGGTCGCACTCAGCTCGAGCGCCTGCAGCGCCACCTCCAGCCCCTTCTCACGCGCCAGACGGCCAAGCACCAAGACACGCAAGGTGCCGTCCTGCCTGCGCGGCTGCGGACGACGAGCCAGAGCCGGCGCAGGATGCGGCAGCACCGACGGGGTAAGAGCATCCACCTCAGGGGCGAGGTACGCGCGCACGGCGTGCGCATGAGCTTGCGTAGGCACACTGAGCGCACGCGCTAGCTTGAGTTCGCGCACCAAATCGTGCCGGCGCAGGGTGAACTCGGTCCAGCGCGCTTCCGTAGGCAACCAATGGGCAATGGGCGGCACACTATCTGCACACGCCACACAGGGCATGAGTCCGCTTTTCTTGTCACACGGCAGCATGGTCTGCGGCTGCACGCGAAAGGTCAGCGGGCACGACACGAAGTGATCGTGCAGCGTCACAAGCGACGGAACCCCTTGCCGCGCGGCGCGCAGCACCAAGTCACGCGAGAGACGCAACCAATGGTGCACATGCACCACATCAGGGCGCTCTGCGGCCACGAGTTCTTCAAATTGACGACCCGCACGGGCCGAAAGACTCTTCTGCCAGTGATCATGATGCAGGTCTGCACGGCGAATGGAGACTCTGGTCAAAAACCCACCCGAGGGGTGGCTGGTGACGGCTTGCGGGATGGGATCCACAGCGCTGTCCAAAGTACCTGACACCACCACCACCGCGTGCCCGCGCTGCACAAGGCCATCAGCCAAGCGCTGAACTGTACGCTCGACACCGCCTAGAGGCGCTTCCGCAGCAGTCCCCCACGGATCGCGGTGGCAGGTCAACAGCACCTTCACGCGAGCACCTTCACGGCACCACCGCGCGGTAATGGGCTTCAACTTGATCGACATGCCACGACCACGCGGGCACGGGGCGCGGATGGAGCGCGCGCGTGTCCAGTTCTCTAGACAGCACCTGCGCTAGGCGCGCAGACAAGTCCTCCACCGATCCGGGCCGGAAGCGCCAGCCGTCGATACCAGGCTCTACCAGCTCAGCCAACCCGCCATGATCGGCCACCAGCAGCGGCACGCCGGCTGCGCGCGCTTCTTGCACCACCAGAGGAGCATTCTCCCACCATCGACTGGGCACAACCAACAGGTCGAGCTCGGCGTACAGGCGAGCCACCGCAGCGCGATCAAGCACGCCCTCCAAGCGCGCTCCCGCTGCGAGCGCGAGCTGACGCAGTTCGGCTTGGTAGGTCGGCTCGTTCGCATCCGAGCCGCAGACGCGCAGCACTCCGCTTTGGCGCAGCTCGCTGGGCAATTGAGCCCAAGCGCGCAACAACAAGTCCGGGCCTTTGGCTCGAATCCGAGCACCTAGGTAGCCAATCTGCAGCGGTGCTTCCGCAGGACGCGGACTGCGCGCGCCCAGCACACCGTCCGCGATGCCAAAGGGCAAATGCACCATGCGCTCGCGCGGCAAGCCTCCATCCAGCACGGAGCGTTCCAACACAAAACGGCTGGGTGCAAAGTACAGCT
>JBILXQ010000282.1:0-4303 GCA_044378375.1 Planctomycetota bacterium | reverse complement strand
CAACACCTTTTGCATCGTCTTCTTGTCCAGACGCGCAAGGTCATCCCACACGAACATGTACTCGCGCACGCTTTCGGCGGTTTCCTTGTCGTTCTCGTCGAGGCCTTCCAAAACAGCCTTTTCGACGGGCTTTTGCGCTGCGTTCAGCATCTGCGCAATGGTCTTCAAGCGCACCGTAGGGTCCGGCGCAGCGGGCAGCGCGGCGTACGCATCGACACGCGTGACCAAGTCATCGGCAACGGAGGACAGCGCCGCCCAACCAGGCGGCACGATGCGCGAGATGCGCCCGACCACATCCAGAGCAAAGGCACCATCAAAGCTCGAGAGCACTTCCGCACTGAGCTTGGGCTCCAAGTGAGCGAGCACTAGCGCGCACGCAGCCGGCGTTTCCTTGGCAAGCACCGCCGCGAGGTGGACGCTTTTGCGCTTCTCCAGTTCATGGAAGGGACGCTCGTGTCGACGACGCTCGTGAATGGCGGCGATGACCTGCTTGGAGCGCTCTTTGCCGAGTCCCGCTTCCAAGAAGGGGACCAGTTCTTCTTCGTTCTTGGCGCGCGGCAGCGACGGCGCGTGAATGTCGCGCGCGAGCTCACGCCAGACCGCATCCAGCGTCTCTTTGGCGCACGATCCCGCGTCCAACGAGGTCAACGCCTCGGCTACATCGGCGACCACGGCCGGATCGAGCTTTTGCAGGATGGCTGCTGCGGTGTCCTTGTCGAGCGACACGAGGAACGCCGCCACGCGCTTGGCGCCGCGCAGATTGTCGAGCTCAGTCATCGTGCACCCACCTTGGCGGCACCCTTGGCCGCGGTTTCCTTGCCCTCAGCAGCCCAGCGCGACAACACCGCGCCGACTCGCTCAGGCTCGTTCTTGATCAGCTCTTCCACCGAACCACGCGCCAGCAGTTCGAGCATCTCGTCGTCTTCGCGGGCCGTGTCGGCCTTCACATCGACCGTAGGCTTTGTCACGCCCTTGAGCGCTTTGAACATCACAAAGAGGAACACCAAAGCCGCTACGATCTCGACGGCACGCTCGACGAGCATCTCCGTCATCGGGCTCGGTTCTTCCAGCGGTTCTAGCGGTGCCGGAGGCACAGGCTTGCCTGCTTCGTCGCGCTTCACACCGGCGAACGGCGATACAAAGCTCGAGTACGAATCACCGCGTTTCTCATCAAAGCCCACGGCGCTTTTCACCGCGGCTTCCAAGCCAGCGGTGCTGTCCTTCTGGCTTTCATCCAAGAACAACGACACCGACAAGCGTTCGAGCTTGGGCGCCGTCACGCGCCGTAGCGAGGTCTCGCGACCCACAACGGTCGACTTCTGTGACTCGCTCGTTTCGGCCATGGCGACCGGCGCGGGTTCCGTGCCAGGAGCCGGCGGACCTTGCATCATCCCACCTTCTTGCGGGGTGCTGGTCTTGGTGTTGGTCTCGCTGACGACCACCTTGTTCTTGGGGTCGACCGTTTCCTTGACGCTTTCGAGCTCCTCGAACGACCATTGCGACGCGACTACGACGCGTGCGAGGCCAGGTCCAAAGACCTCTTCGAGCACGGCGTTGGCCTTGGCTTGCAGGTCCTCGTCGTGACGGCCTTGGTGGTCAAGCAAATCGGACGCAGCCATGTGGCCTTCGTCCTGCTTGACGGCATCCCACAGGGCGCGTCCGGATTGATCACTGATCATCACCGACTCGCTCGGCACGTTGAAACGATGCCGCACGAGCTTGGCGACTGTGGCGGCTTGGCCGCGTGACAAGTCGCCATGACCACGCAAGGTCAGCGTGACCGCGACCGTCATCGACTTGTCGCGCCGCAAAGGCGAACGATCCGGCGTGCTGGTGCTGACGCGCGCGCGTTCGACGAAGTCCAACGCTTCGAGCTGGCTCTCCATCTCCTGCCACTCGCGCTTCAACGCACTTTGCGCTCGCTCCGAAGCCGACAAGAACACACTGGACGCACCCGATTGGTCGGTGCGGATGCCGCTCGGCGGCGTGTCCAACGCACCGCCCAAGGCGATGGCGTTTTGAGCCATGTAGTACTGCTCTTCGTCGACATGCACGACGAAGGGGCCGGGCGGTTGGCTGGCCTGGTAGCGCACCCCCGCGGTCGCCAGCGCGGATTGCACCGCTGCCGAAGTCCGCGCATCCAGGTTGGACGCCAACAGCACAAAGTTGGGCTTATCAGCCCATTGGGTGGCCACGGCGACCACGCCGGCCAGGGCCAACACCCCGCAGGCCAAAGCCAGTTTGGCGGCTAGGCTGGCGCCTTTGAGCTGTCCTAGGAAGGCGTCGAGCGGTTGTTTCATGGTCGTTTAGGGCCTCACACGCTCATGCGCATGACTTCGCGGTATGCATCGACAAATTTGTTCCGAACCTCGAGTGCGAACTTCATTCCCAGTTCGGCTTCTTTCAATTTGGACGCCGCTTCGTGGAAGTCGGTCACTTTGCCGGCCAGGACGTCGTCTACCAGACGATCGGCTCCTTTGACGGACGCGTCCACAGAGCGAATCGCCTCGCCCAACGACGGCCCGAAGGCCCCCTGAACGCCCTCCGGCTTGGCGGCCCCAGCCGCTCCGTCGGCGCGACCCAGTGCTTCGGAATGACGCTTGAGGGCCGCCTCAATGGCAGCCCGCGCCAGTCCCGAGCGATCTCCGATGGAATCAACCATGTTCTAGGGCTCCGTTTTCAGGGCTCCGTCACTGCGCCAAGCGCAAGGCGCGCTCGGCCATGCGCACAAAGTTGTCCTGCGCATTCATGTTCGCTTCGTAAGCGCGCGTGGCCGCGATCATGTCCGCCATCTCCTGGGTCGGATTGACGTTCGGCAGGCGCACAATGCCCTTCTCATCCGCATCGGGATGATCGGGGCGGTAGACCTCTTCGAACGGGGTCTTGGTGTCGGGCACGACTTGCGCGCTCGGCACGGAGGCTGTGTGACCCGCACTCTTCTCGAGCAGTGAGGTGAAGCGCACCACCTGACGACGGTAGGGCCCACCTTCGGCTGTGCTGGTCACTTGCGCGTTCGCGATGTTCTTCGCGATCACATCCATGCGCAGACGCTCAGCCGACATGCCGGCCGACGCGGTGCGCATCGAAGTGAAGAGCTTCTGCAGCGGATTGACTTGGCTCATCGCTCAGTACCTTTGTCAGCGACCTTCTTGGATCGCGGTTTGCATCAGGTTGTTGCGGCTTTCGAGCATCTGCGCGTAGAGCTGGAAGGCCAGGATCGTCTCGCGCATCGCATTGACCTCGGACTCGAGGTTCACGTTGTTGCCATCAGGTCCCGCGGGCGTGGTGTGATCGAGCACCACGCGCGGTTCGACCTCATCAAGACCGGCACCGCCTGCTTGCAGGCGCTTGGCGATCAACTCCTCGAACTGCACATCGCGCCGGGTGTACCCGGGCACCGACTGATTGGCGATGTTCTCGGAGAGGACCTTCGAGCGTTGCGTTGCGGCTGACATGAGCCGCAAGAGCAGTTGCTGTCGATCGATGTTGGCCGCGTCCATGACGAACCTCAGGCCACGTGGCCCAGCGTGCGCCAGAGCTTCATCTTGTTGGACAAGGTGCGTGCCGTGACACCCAAGCGGCGCGCGGCCTCGGTCTTGTTGCCGCGCACGGCTTCGAGGGTGGCCAAGATCGCCACGCGCTCGATGTCTTCGAGCGGACGGTTCGCGAGTTGCGTGCCCATCTCCTCGGTCGGCGTGTTCGGGCCGATGTCGGCACCGCCACCGCTGGGACCGAAGGCCAGGTCTTCCACATCGATGATCGATTGACGCAGCATCACGACCGCACGCTGCACGACGTTCTCGAGCTCGCGCACGTTGCCGGCCCAGTTCCAGGTCTGCAGGCGCTCCAACGCTTCTTTGGTGAAACGCGGCGTTTCGAGGCCGTTTTGCTTGGCGTAGTGACCAGCGAACTGCTGGGCCAACGGGGCGATGTCCTCGGCGCGCTCGCGCAGCGGTGCGATGTGAATCGGCAGCACGTGCAAGCGGTAGTACAGGTCTTCGCGGAAGCGGCCAGCGCGCACTTCCTCGGCCAGGTCGCGGTTGGTCGTGGCGATGACGCGCACATCCACCTTCATCGTGGTCGTGCCGCCGACGCGCTCGAACTCTTCTTCTTCGAGCACGCGCAAGAGCTTGGCCTGCAGCGCCGGCGAGATCTCGCCGATTTCGTCGAGCAGCAGCGTGCCGCCGTCGGCGAGTTCAAAGCGACCAGCCTTGGTCTTGTGCGCACCAGTGAAGGCGCCGCGCTCGTGACCGAACAACTCGGACTCGAGCAGCTGCTCCGACAGCGCGGCGCAGTTGACGCG
>JBILXQ010000281.1:0-4307 GCA_044378375.1 Planctomycetota bacterium | reverse complement strand
AGGTGGTCGGGGCGAGAGGATTTGAACCTCCGGCCTCTACAACCCCATTGTAGCGCTCTAGCCAAGCTGAGCTACGCCCCGAACCTGTCTGCAGGGATTGCAGGGGGAAGAGTCTAGCAGCGGACCTCTCCCGCGTCCAACGATGCGCTAGACTCCCGCGCATGGCCCGGCCTTTGCGCAACTTGTGGCGAGACCGTGTGCAGGTGCGTCGGCGGCACCGCACATGGGTGCAGGCCATGGTCATCGCCAGCTTTGGCTGGGGCGTGTGGTGGGTGCTGTTTCTGTGGTGGAGCGTGGCACCCGAATCGGCGCCCTCGATCACGGTCGGACGCTGGCTGACTCTGCCCTTCGCGACGCTCGGAATCGTGCTGTCGGTGTGGGGCTTCCGCGCCAAATCAAGCTGGTTGTTGCTGCTGGCCGTGCCGCTCGTAGCCAGCGTGGCGCTGGCGCTAGCTCCGCTCGTCTTTGAAGGCGTGGCGCGCGCGCAATCACAAGCCCTTGGGCTGCGCTAGGAAGATCATGATGGTGCCGGTGACGGCCGCCAGCACGATCAACACCATCGCGCACCAAGCCAAGAACGCGTGAGCACGGCGCTGCTTGCCATCGCGCCAAGCCAAGATGCCGGCGACGATCGGGAACACTAGGAAGCCCGTGGCAACCTTGGCAATCGCCAAGTGCACTGGAGTGATCCAGCCGGCGGAAGCCAAGTCATACAGCGCACCCACGTCGTAGGCGACCTTGATGGTCCATGCCAACGCACCAGCGGTCAGCAACACGAAGATCACATGGATCTTGCGCCGCTCCGGGGCACGCGCAGCTGTGCGGCCAAAGTACGCAGCCGTTAGCAACAGCGTGACTGTGATGAAGAACCAGACAGTGAAAGCCGCAACCGGACTCACGCGCGAGCCTCTGCAATGCCGTCCATCTCGCCTGCGGGCGCGCGCGTCATCAGCTCCAACACGGCTTCGCGCGGATCCTTGCCGCGGAACAAGACCGCGTGCACTTGCGCTGCGATCGGCATCGGCAAGTCACCGAGGTCTGCCTCGGGGCCGAACAACGCTTGCGTGGTGTACACGCCTTCCGCAACGGTGCGCGTGGAGGCCAACACATCCGCGAGCTTGCGGCCGCGGCCCAACGCTTCGCCCACCGCGCGATTCCGCGAATGCCGTGAGAAGCAGGTGGTGGCCAGATCCCCCACACCTGCAAGACCAAAGAAGGTCTCCGCCTTCGCACCGCGCGCGCAAGCAAAGCGCGCAATCTCGACCATGCCGCGCACAAGCAAGGCACTCTTGGCATTGTCGCCGAGCTCCAAACCGTCGCTGATGCCGGCGGCGATCGCGATCACATTCTTCAACGCGCCTGCGTACTCGGCACCCAGAGCATCATTGTTCGTGTACACGCGGAAGGTCGCGCCCGAGAAAGCGCGCTGCACCTGTTGCGCGAGCTGCGCATCGGCGCTCGCTGCAACCACGGATGCAGGCTTGCCACGCGCCACTTCTTCCGCGTGACTGGGGCCCGTCAACACGCACATGCGGCGCGCCCCCAAGGTCTCGCCGATCACTTGCAACGGCGTCTTGAAAGTCTCGATCTCGATGCCCTTGGTCGCGCTAACCACCGGCGTGCCGCCGGCGATCGCATCTTCAAAGCGTCGCAACGCACCGCGCAAATGCTGCGTCGGTACAGCGGTCACAACCAACTCGGCGCCCTCCGCAGCCACCATCGGATCGGCGGTGATGCGCAAGGTCGAAGGCAGCGGCACACCCGGCAAGAAGCGCAGGTTCTCGCTGGCGCGGCGCATCTCCTCGGCATGTTCGGGGAACGCACTCCACAGCGTGGTGTGCACACCGTTGCGATCCAAGAGCAGCGCCAAGGCCGTACCCCAGCCACCATCACCGATCACCAACGCGCGTTGTACGTGCGCACCTTTTTGCGTCGCTTGAGTCATGTCCGGTTTGCTTTACCTGTGCGAGGTTCGGTGCCCGCAAGCATGCGGGCGATGTTGGCGCGATGGCGCGCGATGACAAGGACGGCGATGAGCGACCACGCCAGCACCAGACCAGCAGGCGCTGCTGCCTCGCGGGCGTGTCGCCACGACCAGGCGATCGGGAATGCCACGCACATCAGCATGGAGGCGAGGCCTACATAGCCGCTGACTGTGCGCGTCAGCAGCCACACGAGGCCACCGGCGACAAAGCTCCACGGATCGACACCCACGACCGCGGCGCAAGCCGTCGCGACGCCTTTGCCACCCTGAAAGCGCAGCCAGAGGGGAAAGCAGTGGCCCAGCACCGCCGCCAGACCGCAGAGCCCCTGCACCGCGGCCAAAGCTTGCTCGCCCGCGGCGACCTGACCGGCCAGCAGCACCGGCACCAAGCCCTTGCCGACATCCAGCAAGTACACCACCAAGCCGAAGCCGCGCCCCATGGCGCGCGCCGCGTTGGTGGCCCCGATGTTGCCGCTGCCCACCGTGCGCAGGTCGACCCCGCGCCAGCGGCCGATCAACAGCCCGAAGGGCACGGACCCCAACAGGTAGGCAAACCCCACGAGGAGTGCTGCTCCCCAGCCTAGGCCGAGCGAGCTGAGGGCGGCAAAGTCGAGCGAGGCCAACATCCGTCGGGCGACAGCCTAGCGTTCCGAGGTCGTGAGGGTTGCAAAATTGAAGCGCAGCCCTACCATCGAGGCCCTCCACGCCTCTCCCTCTAGCCCACGAAGCCACCATGACCTACGTCATCGCCGAACCTTGCGTCAACACAAAGGACACGGCCTGCGTCGAAGTCTGCCCGGTCGATTGCATCCACCCGGTCAAGGACGCGCCGGACTTCGCCAAGTTCCCGCAGCTCTACATCAACCCTGACGAGTGCATCGACTGCGGTGCCTGCGCGCCGGAATGCCCGGTGGACGCGATCTTTGACGAAGCTGAGTTGCCCGAGAAGTGGGCCCAGTACAAGAAGATCAACGCGGAGTGGTTCCAGCAGAACCGCTGAGCGCCAACTCTGGCTGCGCTTCTTGCGAGCTCTTGGCCTAGGCCGAGGGCTCGCTGCGTTCCTAGGAATAGGAACCGCCCTTTATTAGTACTTTTCCTACGACACTAGAACATTTCTTACTTCTAGAGTCTGCGTTCGTCCGGGAGCACCTACTGCTGCCGGCCCACGCTCATCTCCTAGGAACCTCTCCCATGCAACTTTCTCTTGCAGTCGGTGCCTTCTTTGGCATCTCGGCTTTGGCCTTCGCAGCTGTCACCCAAATGCAAGCGGCGCAACCGCAGGCAGTCGTGTCAGGTGGTCAAAGCAGCTTGACACTCATCTGCCCGCCGCGCGGCAAAGGCTTTTGCGGCAGCTTGTGCACAGACCCTTCGGTCAGCGGCTGGCCCTTTGTCCAAAGCACCTGCGATGCCAATCCCGTCGTGACTTGGTCGGACACGATGTACTACCCGACCACCTGCCCCACCGATCGCTTTGACCGCATCGTGATCCGCACTTGGCGCGCGGTGGACAGCTGCGGCAATGTGGCCACCTGCACGCAGGAGATTGATGTGGTCAAGCAGCTGTGGCGCTTGGACATCAAGCCGACTTCGTGCCCCAATCCCATCGAGTTGAACGGTGGTGGTCCCAATGCAGTGGTGTCGATCGCGCTGCTGGGCACCGCGCTCAACGATGTCGCCCAAGTGATGCCTGGCACGCTGCAGCTGTGGCGTGAAGACTGCACCCTCGGCCCCATTGGGCCTACATCAACGAACTTTGAAGATGTAGCTGCACCATCGCCGCAAACCACAGCATGCGAGTGCACCACTGCGGGCCCCGATGGCTACATGGATCTGCGCTTGGCCTTCAGCAAGCGCGCGATCATCAACCAGCTGGGCTTGGCGAACGTGCAACCCGGCACGATGGTTCCGTTGGTGCTGACCGGTCGCCTCGCGAACGGCTGTCAATTCCGCGCGACAGATTGCGTGCGCGTGCAGTGAGCAGCGCGTGACTACTGACCTGCAGCCGCTGCTTTGAGTTGCGCCCGAGCCGCATGATGCTCGGGCGGATCCTTGGCCGCGACGCAGGTCGGCACGCTTGCTAGCAGCGTTTGCGCCACGGCGAGCGATTGGTCCTTGGGCTTTTGCGCAGCCGCCGCGAGAGCTTGCTGCTTGAGCTTCGCAAAGCGTTGTGCAGTCGCCACCGGCGGCTTGCGCAACACCGCTGCTTGCGGCCCGAGTGCTGCGGCGCGTGCCTGCGCCGCGGCCACGCGCGAGCGCAGCGTCGGGTGATCCGAGAAGGTGTCGCTCTCCTCGTCGTAGCCTTGGTCGGCGAGATTCTGGAAGA
>JBILXQ010000280.1:0-4314 GCA_044378375.1 Planctomycetota bacterium | reverse complement strand
CACGCGCACATCTCGCTGCAGACGCGCCAAATCCAGCTCCGCGCAGAGCTTGTCCAAAGCCGCATCCGCCTGCAGCGGTTCGCCTGCGCGCGCCCTACGCTCGGCCCACACGATGCCGAAAGCCGCGCGTTCGTGCGGATCGCGCGCGGTCTCAAACGCGCGCCATGAGTAATCCAAGGCCGCGCCTGCTTTGCCAGCTTCGCTGGCGCGCACACCCAAAGCGTGCCAACTCCAAGCGTGCTGCGGATCAAGTTGCAATGCACGCTCGAACCGCGCCACACCGGCTGCTCCTTCAAGACGCCCCAGCAAGTACAAGTTCAAGGGCGTCTCAGCCTGCGTCAAGGCCGCTTGACGCAGCGCCCACACTTCCGGGCCGCGCAACTGGGCCACAAGCGCCACATCCAAAGCACGCTGCACCAGCAACCACTCCGGTGCCAGTGCGGCCGCACGCTGCAGACAAGCCACCTGTAGGTCCGCATCGGACAAGAGCTCTGCCTCGTAAGCCGCTTCGAAGGCGGCGCGTGCAGGGGCCGAGGGTTCCGGCACGACCACCTGCGACTGCGCTACGCAGCTCGCCAGCAGCCACAAACCTAGACAGGCCCTGATCATGGTGTGACGGTAGCTGGACTGTGCCAGAGTCTCCAGAGCAGGTTGCCTAAGTGGACCGAAAGCGCAAGACTACATCCATGCGCGCACACCATGCATCGTGGCGTTCGTCCCTGCTCTGCCTGTTCGCAGGCGTGGCACTGCTGACCGCCCCGCTCGCGGCCCAAAAGAAGCCGCCGGTAGAGACGCCCAAGTTGACACCTCACATGGGCGATCTTGAGTCTGCTAAGGCGCAGGCGAAGGAACGCAACGCGCCGGTGCTCATCCACATGGTGCTCGATGGTGAAGCCGACAACGACTCGTACCGCGAGAAGGTGCTGAAGGACACGGAGCTCATCAAAGCTAGCGTGGGAGCCGTGGTGCTGATCGCCAACAATGGCACGCACTCAAAAAAGGAAGTCGACGGCAAGAAGGTCTGCGAGGTCTATCCCATGTTCGACTCGTGCGGCAAGCACCAGCAGAACTGGGATGCGCTCTACGGGCTGTACAAGGAGGACAGCGGTGACTTG
The DNA here is from genome assembly GCA_044378375.1 of Planctomycetota bacterium. Taxonomy (GTDB): domain Bacteria; phylum Planctomycetota; class UBA1135; order UBA1135; genus SXXH01. Next base: position 3,199 of record JBILXQ010000280.1, on the reverse strand, counting down.
CGCTGTCCGCAAGTAATCTTGCTGCTGCCAGATGGCAAGGAGCACATGCGCTGGCACGATGGCACGGTTCCAGCCGCAGAAGATGTGCGCGGCTCGTTGTTGGAAGCTGTCAAGTTGGCTGGACCAAGCCTGACCGCTGAGCAACTTGAAACCGTCAAGAAGTTGGCGGCGGAAGGACGCACGGCCGATGCAGCTGCCGATGCTGTCGCCTCGTGGAAGGCCTGGAACGGTGTGTTGCAACTCACGGCCAAAGGGCAGTGGGCCACCGAAGCCACTAAGGGCCGCGACGCCGCGTGGAGCGCGGTCCAACTGCGCGTGCAAACGCTCTATGCCGACTTGGTGCCGGGCAAAGTGGTGGCAGCGGTGGACGCTCTGCAAGCGTTGGCCAAGGAGCTTGCAGGCACTCCCCTGGAGAAAGAGATCCAGCAACGCCTCAAGAAGGCCGAAGCGCAAAAGGAGCTCAAAGACGAGCTAGCTAAGGCGCGTCTAGAGGCCGAGGCGAGCGCGATCTTGAAGGAGGCGGAGACGGCTGCGGACCTTGGTGACGACAAGAAGGCCGAGAAGGCCGCACGCCGCCTGTTTGCCAAGAAGTACCGCGCGACGGGTGCCGCGCGTGTCGGCAAGGAACGCTGGCCCGATCTGTACGAGGCTATCGAGCGCGCAGAGCGCGAGAAGTGAGTCGAACCCTGTTCAGTCGAACCCTGATCAGTCGCCCCCCTGATCAGTAGAGCCCCGATCAGTGGAACGAACGCAGGTGCGATGTGCGTTGTGCATCCACAAAGGCCTCGAACACGGCGTCGGGGCCAACCTCGCGGTCTAAGCGCTCCGAAAGCTTCAACCGCAGCAGTTCGGGGCCCAATGTAGGCCCACGGCCACCGTTGACGGAGCCGGTGTAGACGCGCACTTGGTCCACGAATCCATGCGAGATGTAGTGCGAGGTCAGGATCGGCCCGGCTTCCAGCAGCACACGGCGCGCACCTAGGTCTTCCCACAAGAAGCGCTGCACATCGCGCAAGTCAACACCATCATCGGTGGCCACATGCAGCTCGTGAATCTCGGCGCCTGCGTCGAGCAAGGCGTGGTGACGCGACGCATCCGCTCCACCCACGCACAAGAGCACCGTGCGCCCACCGCCTTCGCTGTGGGTGCGCACTTGGTTCAAAATCCGCGCCGTGGGCGGCGTGCGCAAACGGCTGTCGAGCACGACTCGCACCGGCGGGCGTGACACATCACCCGGCGGACGCACGGTCATACGCGGATCGTCAGCCACAACGGTACCTACACCGGTGACGATGGCATCCACGCGACTGCGCAGCACCGCCACTTCCTCCAGCGAGGCATGCGAGGAGATCCAGCGCCCTTCGCCCACATCCGCCGGCGGGATGAGCTGGCCGGTGCGCGTCTGCGCCCATTTGGCGATGGTCCAAGGACGCGGACGGCGCAAGCGCTCGTTGTCGGTCCAATGCAGGAAGTGCGGAGCGATCTCGTCGAGCGGCGCGGTGCCGTCTACGAGCTCGACCTCCAAGCCGCGCTCGCGCAGCAGTTCGATGCCACGCCCACGATGACGCGGGTCCGGGTCCAGAGCCCCTACATAGACGCGGCTGATGCCGCTGGCGGCGATCGCATCCACACAGGGCGGGGTCTTGCCATGCGAGGAGCACGGCTCCAGCGTGACGACCAGCGTGTCCGCGGCCACTGCGCGGGCTCCGGCGGCGCGCAGGGCTTCGATCTCGGCGTGCGGCCCGCCGAACCAACGGTGCACCCCACGGCCGATGACCTCTCCGCCAGCGAGCAAGGCGGCCCCTACGCACGGGTTCGGCGCGACCTCAAAGCGCTGCAAGCGGGCTTCTTTGCCCAGCTCGATCAGCAAGGCGGCTACCTGCAACGGGTCCAGCAAGGCGGGTGCGTGCTTCATCGTGTGGCTTAGTCCACTTTAGGTTACGCCAGCCGCATTGCGAGTGGATGCTTGGCCAGAGTGCGCAGACTTTCTTTTCCCAACGATCTGGGCATACTCTTTGCGCCCAACAAAGGCCCAAACCACCATGACCAAGACCCCCATTCGCGTCGCCGTCACCGGCGCAGCCGGTCAAATCGGCTATGCCCTTCTCCCGCGGATCGCCTCCGGAGCTCTTTTCGGCCCGGACCAGCCCGTGATCCTGCACCTGATTGAGATTCCGCACGAGAAGGCGCTCGCGGCCTTGCGTGGTGTGGCGATGGAGTTGGACGACTGCGCCTTCCCGCTGTTGCAGGGCATCGTGCAAACGAGCGACCTCGCGGTGGGCTTCAAGGATGTGAACTGGGCCCTGCTCGTCGGCGCCAAGCCGCGCGGACCTGGCATGGAGCGCAATGACCTGTTGAAGGACAACGGCGCCATCTTCGTAGGCCAAGGCCAAGCCATCGCAGCTCACGCCGCCAAGGATGTGCGCGTGGCGGTTGTCGGCAACCCGTGCAACACGAACGCGTGGATCTGCCAGCAAGCAGCGCGCGGCGTGCCGGCGGATCGCTTCACCGCGATGACGCGCCTCGACCAGAACCGCGCGCAAGCGCAGCTGGCCATCAAGAGCGGCACCAGCATCAACGATGTCAAGGGCACCTTGATCTGGGGCAACCACAGCGCCACGCAAGTGCCGGACTTCTACCACGCGACCATCAAGGGCAAGCCGGTCACCGAGGTGATCACCGACCATGAGTGGCTGAAGACCACCTTCATCAGCACCGTGCAGAAGCGCGGCGCCGCCATCATCGAAGCGCGCGGTGTCTCGAGCGCGGCCTCGGCTGCGAACGCGCTGATCGACCACGTGCGCGACCTGTACTTCCCGACTCCGGCTGGTGAGTGGCGCTCGATCTGCGTCACCTCGGACGGCAGCTACGGCGTGCCGGCCGGCATCATCTCGAGCTTCCCGATCCGCGCGGATGGCAAGGGTGGCTGGAGCATCGTCCAAGGCCTGGAGCTGAACGACTTCCTCAAGGAGAAGATCGCCGCCACGGTCAAGGAGCTCGAGGGCGAGCGCGAGATCGTCAAGGCGCTCGTTTCCTGAGCCTGTCGCTCGTCTCACACCGCAGCGTCCGTGCAGTCTCCGCGACCGCACGGACGCTGCTCGTTTGAGCAGGTAAGTAGAGCACAAACTAGGCACTCGTTTCCGGTGCGCGCAGTTCCTAGTCTCGGCGGTACATGAAGCTCTCTGCCGCTCTGCTGTCT
>JBILXQ010000279.1:0-4323 GCA_044378375.1 Planctomycetota bacterium | reverse complement strand
CACTCCGGCGCGACTGGCGGACACCATGATCGCGCCGGCAGTACTGCACGGCGCGAAGGTCGTGGTGGTGGTGCCCGCGTATCGCGTGGCCTCGCAGATCCAGAAGGTCATTCACGGCATCCCTGGTTGGGTGCACGCGATCGTCGTCGTCGAAGACTGTTCTCCCGACGAGACAGCCAAGCAGATTGAGGCCTGTCGTGATCCGCGCGTGGTGTTGATCCGGCATGAAGTCAACCAAGGTGTAGGCGGCGCGATGGCTACCGGCTTCCGCGAAGCACTGCAGTTGCAGGCGGACATCGTGGTCAAGATGGATGGCGATGATCAGATGGACCCGGCGTACTTGCCGCGCTTGGTGCAACCGCTGATCGATGGCCAAGCCGATGTGGTCAAGTGCAATCGCTACCAACATCTGGATGCGCTGCGCCAAATGCCGGTCGTGCGTGTGATTGGCAATGCGGGCTTGACGTTCTTTGTGAAGGCCGCTTCGGGCTACTGGAACATCTTTGACCCGGCGAATGGCTACATCGCGGTGCGCGCCAAGGTGCTGGAGCGCCTCGATCTGTCACAGCTGCCCAAGCGCTACTACTTCGAGTCAGGCTTCTTGGTGGAACTGGGCATTCTGCGCGCTGTGGTGCGCGATCTGCCGGTGCCCGCGCGTTATGGCGATGAACACAGCTCGCTCTCGCCTTTGCGTGTGCTGTGCGAGTTCCCGCCGCGCCTGTTCATGGGGTTGATGCGGCGCCTCTTCTGGCGCTACATCGTGCATGACTTCAGCGCGACATCGCTGTTCTTGCTGCTGGGTGTGCCGATGCTGTTGTTTGGCACGAGCTACGGCGCCTATGCCTATTGGAGCCACATTCGTGACAACGCTTACGCTTCGGCCGGCGTGGTCATGATCGCCGCTATGCCCATCATCCTCGGCGTGCAGTTGCTACTGCAGGCTGTGGTGTTGGACATCTACAATGTCCCGCGCGAGCCGTTGTGCTCGCCACTCCGCCGCGCCCAGCGCGATGGGGCTTGATCGACGACGGAGCCTGAACCTGCATGTGCGGCATCTTCGGAGTCGTTTTTGCGCGCAACGCGACAGTGGATCCCACTCTCGCGGGCGCGATGCTTCGCAACCTGTACCAATACTCCAAAACGCGTGGCAGTGAAGCTGCGGGCTTGACGGTCGCGAACGGCGAGACCATCGATGTGTTCCGCCAAGCCGGGTCTGTCGAGCGTTTTTTACAAGCGCCGAAGTTCGCCGAGCTAATTGAGCGCGGACTGACCTTGTGGCAGAAGAACAAGGTCGGTGCCGATGCGATCGGCTTGGCGATGACCGGACACACGCGCCTCGTCACCAACGGCTTCCAATCCAACGAAGAGAACAACCAGCCCGTGGTCGCCAACGGCACCGTGGGCGTGCACAACGGCATCATCGTCAACGATGCCCAGCTATGGGGCTCGCATCCGGAGCTCGAGCGTCGCACCGAAGTCGACACCGAAGCACTGCTCAAGGTCCTGCGCCGGCACTTTGATGCCAAGGACGACCTGGGCTGGGCGGTGCAACAGGCCTACCGCGAGATGCAGGGCGCTGCCTCGATTGCCTTCCTGTTCGACAAGCTGGATGACCTGCTGCTGGCAACGAACACGGGTTCGCTGCACATCGTGGCCGACGAGCAACGGCGCTTCCTGGCCTTTGCTTCCGAGCGCTTCATCTTGCAGATGCTGATTGATCAGCTGGACTTGCGCAGCCGCTTTGGACCGTTGCAGATCCGTCAACTGCCCGCGTTCCGCGCGGCTTTGGTCTCGTTACGCGACCTGAGCGTACGCGAGTTTGCTTGCGTCGCCAAGGAAGGCGAAGAGGCACCGCACCTCGTCGAGACACGCCGCAAACGCGCCATGGAAGTGGTGCTGCACACGCGCACGCCCGAGCAGCTCAAGCGCTGCACCAAGTGCTTGTTGCCCGAGACTTATCCCTTTGTGGAGTACGACTCGGCCGGTGTGTGCCGCTATTGCAGGCACTGGAAGAAGATCGCGCCCAAGGGACGCCGCGCTTTGGAGGAGTTCGTCGAACCGTATCGCTCCAAGAACGGCACTCCCGATGTGATCGTGGCCTTCAGTGGTGGCCGCGATTCGTCCTACGGCCTGCACTACATCAAGACCGAGTTGAAGATGAACCCTGTCGCGTTCACCTACGACTGGGGCATGGTGACCGATCTGGCGCGCCGCAACCAAGCGCGCCTCTGTGGCAAGCTCGGTGTCGAGCACATTGTGCGCAGCGCGGACATCCAGAAGAAGCGGCGCTATATCCGCAAGAACATCGAAGCTTGGCTGAAGAGACCCGAGCTCGGCATGGTCACGCTGTTCACCGCGGGTGACAAAGAGTTCTACGCCCACGCGCGCCAACTGCGCAAAGAGACGGGCATCAAGCTCGTCGTGTTCTCGACGGGCAACATGATCGAGGACACCCCCTACAAGACGGGACTGTGCGGCATCAAGGAAGGCGACCACGGCATGACCTTGACAGGTCTGCCGCTCGAGAACGAAGTCGCGTTGCTGTGGTACTTCGCGCGCAACTACTTGCAGAACCCGCGCTACATCAATGAGAGCTTGCTCGACACGCTGAACGCTTACTGGCAGACCTTCGTGGTGAAGGATGACTTCCTGTACTTGTTCCACTACTTGCCGTGGACGGAACAAGAGATCGTGGGCACCATTCGGCGCGAGTACGACTGGGAAGTCGCGACCGACACGAAGAGCACATGGCGCATCGGCGATGGCTCGGCCGCGTTCTACAACTATGTCTACACGACCGTGCTCGGTTGGTCGGAAGATGAAGTGATGCTGTCGAACATGGTGCGCGAAGGGCACATGGACCGCGCACGCGCGATGGAATTGGCGCACGAGTACAGCAAGCCGCGCATGCCTTCGATTCGCGAGTACGCGCAGTTGGTGGGCTTCAATGTGGAGGAAGCGCTGACCACCATCAACGGACTCCCTAAGGCCTACTAAGCGCCGTGCATTTTGGTGCATGGCTGGCGAATTCGACCTAATCCGTATTTCCAACATCCTGAGCGCGGCCTAGATTCACGCCCGTCGCCTAAATCCCATCGGGGCGGCACCCCAGACGGCGTAGCTGTACAGCTACGGTCCGTGTGGTTCCTCTGACCCCGATCATTGAAAGGTGCTGCCATCATGCAGCTCCACCTCTGCGATCACGGCGACCTGCGCTTCGGCGCGCTCCTGCTGTTCTGTTCGGCCCTGGTTCCGAGCCTGGCTTCGGCCCAGTATGCCGAGCGTCCGTCCCTAGTAGGTTCGGGCGCGCCCGATGTGGATGCCTCGGGCCGCTCGATCAAGGATCGCCGCGTGCGCGCGGTGCACAGCGATGACCCCAGCTTGCCTGGCGGCACGGCATGGTTGTTCGAGCGTGACCCGTACTTGGCGTTCCAGCTCGGGCGCGACATTAACTTCCGCGAATTCACCGAGCGGCATGGCGTCTTCGACACCAAGGTGTCGAACTTGCTCGGCCCCATGCCGGACGGCACGACGCGCAAGATCACGGCCAACAACCAAGTCTCTTGCCTCGGCTGCCACAACTTGCCGGCAGGCAATCCCGGTGGCGGCACGAACTTCTCGAAGGACTCAGGCCTCGGCCGTAACGCACCGCACTACTACGGCGGCGGTGTGATGGAGATGCTGGCGGTGCAGGTGCGCGCGGACTTGCTGGCTTTGGCCGATGCGGATGGCAACGGCTGGATCAGCAGCAGCGAGGCGCAGAGCGCGCCGGCACAAGCACGCGTGCAAACCAGCACCAACGCGAACGGCGGCCAGGTCGACTATGGATCGTTCCGTTTGACCAATGGCGCCACGGGCAAACCGCAGCTCAACAACATCGTGCGCGTGTGGTATCTCGATGCTCAAGGCCGTGTCGTCACGGGCGCAACCCAAGTCGATGGGATCACCACGCATGGCTACAACTTTGAAGTGGTGCTGTGGGGTTGGGGGCAAGGCGTAGGACGCTCGGCGCTCAATCCAACCAATCGCGCGTTCTTGTGGGATCCCTTCAAGACTCACTCGGGGCTTGAGTCGTGCGACCCGTCGACCACGCAGGATCCGGATGGCGATGGTGTGTCGGCTCCTACACTCGCAGGTTGCATCCAGTTCCCCGCTACGCACAAGCCTGGTGATCGTGGACTCAACATGGATCCGCTCGGCTTCAGCCGCGACGACCCTGATGCGGATGGCTTCTGTAACGAGATCAGCGAAGGCGATCTCGATCTAGGCGAGTGGTACATGCTCAATGCGCCGCGCCCCGCCTTCGCCGGCCCGCCGCGCATG
>JBILXQ010000278.1:0-4343 GCA_044378375.1 Planctomycetota bacterium | reverse complement strand
GAAACGAAGCCTGCAGAGGCTCCTAAAGAAGGCTGATTCTTAAACGAAGCCTGCAGAGGCTCCTAAAGAAGGCTGATTCTTAGCAGCCGTACACGGACCAGTCCGTTCCTAATGCGTAGCCATGCCTGCCTCAGCAGGGATGGCTACGCTGCTGTTTAGGGCAGGTGCTGAGACTGCCTATTTGGCCTGTTGTGCAAATTTGACAGCTTTCTTCCTTCCATGCAGGCTGCGCACAAGCCAAAGTGTAGTTGTGCCGATAGGAACTGCGGGCGGTTGATCCGTCCATAGCCCTTGGGGGCACAAACCGTACAGCTGTAGTCGCCCGCCGGAACTGTTCCGTGCGAGGGCTGCGGCACTCGACACAACCCGACGCTCGATACAGCTAGTCGCAGGCCGCTGCTCCGTGCAGCACCTTCTGGCAGACCTTCGCGATCCCGCGCGCGCTGCGCGCACCCGCCAAGTCGCCGGTTGACTCAAAGCGCTGTGCATTAGGCCTATCGCGCTCCGCAAGCGGAGCGATGCGTCCTGCCAGTTTACTTGACAATGAACAACGAACGCGAGCCCGACGAAGTCGGGCGCGACTCTCTGCCTTTCGATCCCCAACCTTCTGATGCGACGGACCCGGCTTCTTCCTTGGAGCCGACCACACCCGATGAGCGGCCGCGCCGTCGTCGTGGTTCGCGCGGCGGCCGTCGTCGCCGCACCAAAGATGCGAGCGCGGAAGGTGCGACTAACGAAGATGCAAGCACCGCAGAGGTAGCCGCAGCTTCTGTGGCCGAGGATCTGGATGGTCCCGCCATCATCGATGTCCCGCTTGACGACGAGTTGGATGTGGGAGTGCCTGTTGGTGGCCACCTCACGAATGCCGCCGTGGCCAGCGACGAAGAGGCGGGTGACTTCGTTGCCGGCGACTTTGTGGTGCAAGCCGACACAGTCGGACGCAAGAAGCGCCGTCGCCGCGGCCGTCGAGGCGGTCGCGGTCGTGGTGGTGCGGAGGATGCACCGGCCGGCGAAGGCGCGCCGCTAGGCGCCGAGTCGGTTCCGCACTCCAGCAGTGAGCGCCGTGCACAGCGTGGTGGCGTGCCGCGCGAGTTGGATGCGTGGGTGGTCGACGAAGGTGATGCGGAGTCTGCTCCGCTCAGCACTGCGGGCGATGCAGCCTATGCCAGCGACGCCGACGCCAGCGAAGCAGCCGACACTCCGGCCATCATCGGCGCAGCCGATGAAGCGACCGAGGATGGCAAGCGCCGCCGTCGCGGCTCGCGTGGTGGCCGTCGTCGCCGCGGCAAGCAACAGAAGCAGTTGGTGCAGCACGCACGCGACGATGCGCCGGCCGAAGTCGAGATCTTACCGGGCGAGGACGACTTGCCGCAGCTGGTGGAGTTGCCCGACGAGGCGGAGCTGCTCGATTCCGGCCTCTATCCGAGCGAAGACGCGGCCCAGTCAGAGCTGGAACGCAAGCGTCGCCGCCGCCGTGGTCCTGTCGAGGAACATGACGATGCCGATGATGCGGTCGTCGTGCCCGAGGAAGACCGCAATGCGCTGATCTTGGTCAACGCTTCCGATCCCGAAGAACAACGCGTTGCCGTCGTGGAAGACGACTTGATTGTCGACTTCCAGATGACGGTCAAGGATCACGACAGCCTCGTCAACGACATCTATCGCGGTCGCGTGGTCAACCTCGAGCCGGCCATCGGTGCTGCGTTTATCGACTTCGGTGAAGGCCGCAACGGCTTCTTGCACACCTCGGATGTGCTCTCGGCCTACGGTGAGAAGGACTTTGACGTCGCCAAGTTGCTGCATGTGAAGGTCGACCCCGAAGAATGGGGCGGCTCCGGTGGCGAGCTGGATGACGACAAGGACGGTGGTGCCAAGAAGGACAAGAAGGGCGGTCGTCCGAAGGGCGACAAGGGCCGCTTCCGCGCGCGCCCGCGCTTGCCGATCACGGACCTCTTGAAGAAGGGGCAGCAAGTGGTGGTGCAGGTCACGAAGGATGCGATCGGCGACAAGGGCCCGACGCTGACGACCTACATCTCCATTCCCGGTCGTTACCTGGTGTTGATGCCGTCGATGTCGCGCACCGGCGTGTCGCGCAAGATCGAAGACGAGAAGGAACGCCGCCGCCTCAAACGCATCTTGCAATCGCTGGACCTGCCGGAAGGCATGGGCGTGATTGTGCGCACGGCTGGTGTGGGCCACTCCAAAGCCGAGATCAAGCGTGACCTTGATTACCTCAAGAATCAGTGGGAAGCGTTGTCGCGGCAACTCATGCAAGGCCACGGCCCGGCAGTGCTGTATCGCGAAAGCGATGTCGCCATCCGCACGATGCGCGACCTCTACACGCCGCACACCAAGGCTGTGATCGTTGATGACTACGAAGTGCACCGCCACCTCGTGGAGTTCACCGAGAAGCTGATGCCCGAGGAAGTCTCGCGCGTCAAGCTGCACGAAGGCCAGAAGCCGCTCTTCCAATCGGAGGGCATCGAGCCGGACTTCGAGAAGATGTTCTCGCGCCGTGTCGAGCTGCCTTCGGGTGGTTCGATCGTGTTCGATCAAGCCGAAGCCTTGGTGGCGATCGACGTCAACTCGGGCCGCACGCGCAGCGATGGCTTTGACTTCGAAGAGATCGCGCTCAAGACCAACCTCGAGGCCGCACCGGAAATCGCGCGTCAAATTCGCTTGCGCGACCTCGGTGGCATCATCGTCGTGGACTTCATCGACATGATGAAGAACTCGTCGATCAAGAAGGTCGAGAACGCCTTCGCGGATGCTCTCAGCCACGATCGCGCACGCTCCAAGCTCGGCCGCATCTCGCAGTTCGGTTTGCTGGAGATGACTCGCCAGCGCTTGGGCCCCGGCTTGTCGAAGAAGGTCTTCCACTCATGCCCGCGCTGTCGCGGCACAGGGCGCTTGCGCACGGTCAACTCGCGCGCTGCGGCCATCCTGCGTCGCTTGGCCTCGGCCATGACTCTCAAGGGTTTCCAGACGGTCGAGGTGCGTGCGCACCCCGAAGTCATCGGCTACCTCAAGGAGTCGTGCCACGACCACTTGCGCGGCATGGAGTACCGCTTCCAACGCGATATCCGCCTGCTCGATGCTCCGGACCAGCCGGAGGATTCGGTCCTGCGCTACTTGCGCATGGATGGCAAGGAAGTCCGCCCCGGCGGTCGCCGCAAGCGCTGAGACCAGACGCGGCCAGCGCTCCCGAGGTGCTGGACCTGTAGACAACCACCGCAGTGCGCATCGCGCGCACCGCGGTGGTTGCATGTACGGCGGGTACTTTTGATGCGTTTCGCGCGTGTTTTCAGGATTTCCTTCCACGGCAGGTCGCTTCCCGTCACGGAGAATCAGTCCCATTGCCGAGACGCACCGCACGATGTACTCCCAACCTCACTCGTTACACGCGCGTGCGCTCATCTTGGGCGCAGGCGTGGCCGGCTTGGCTGCAGCCATTGGCCTCGAACGCATTGGCGTGCGGCCGCTGGTCCATGAACGCGAGGGCGAGCAGGCACGGGGACATGCCTTCTTGTTGTTGGGGAATGGCTTGCGCGCTTTGGATGCCCTTGGTCTGGGTGCCAGCGTGCGCGCGCGCGGTGTATGGCTGGATCATGCCGAGATCCGCGATGGCGCCGGGCGACTCTCGCATCGTGAAGTGCTGCCGGACTGCCTGGTGTTGACCCGCGCCGATTTGCTGGCCTGCTTGCACAGCGGACTGCGTCAAGTACAGGTGACCTACCATTCGCGCGCCGTCGAGCTTGCGTGTGGTGCTGATGGGCGCATTCACTCCGCAGTTGTGGAAACACCACACGGGTCAGCGCGGTTAGCGACTGATCTCGTACTTGGTTGTGATGGGGGACGTTCCTTGGTGCGCAAGTTCGTGGCGCCCGCGTCCCAGCGCCGTCGCGGTCAGGTCGATGAGTTGGTGTTGTTGCTCGACGAAGCACAGGTGGCCCGCGACCTTGGCCGAGGCTTGCTCAAGGTGCATGACTTGGGGCGCGGGCTCGCAGCCGGACTTGCACCCGTCACCGACGGACGCGTGGTTTGGTGGCTGCAATTCGACACGGCTCGTCACAAGCCGCACGGCGATGACGCGGGCGAGTTGCAGCGCTTTGCGCTGGAAAGTTGCGCGCACTTTGGCGAGGACCTGTGCGCGCCACTGCGACGCGCCGAATTCGACAAGGCGCATTGGTGGCGTACAGGCGATGCGTTGCCGCTAGAGTCCTTTCAGCGCGCGAACGCCGTGGTCTTGGGCGATGCTGCTCATCCGTTTCTGCCCTTCACCAGCCAGGGAGCCAACATGGCCCTCGTCGACGCCACGCGTCTGGCTGCGGCACTCGAGGCGC
>JBILXQ010000277.1:0-4363 GCA_044378375.1 Planctomycetota bacterium | reverse complement strand
CCGTCGTACAGGTCGGAACACAAGCGACGCAGGCTCTCATCGGCTTGCGCCCGCAACGCACCTAATGAAGGCGGCCACGCCGGCAAGTCCTCGACCTTCGTACCCGCAAAGCGCTCGTCATACGGCGGCGGCGGTGCGTAGGGCATGTGCGGATCAATCAGGTGCACAAAAGCCAACCACGGTTGCTTGGCATTGTCGGCAATCCATGCTTGCGCAAGGTCCACGCCGGCCTTCGCACCGCTTTGGTAGCGCACCCAGCGATCGAAGCCACGGTCGACACCCGCGCTCGCGCCGATGTAGGGATTGCAGTAGAACCCCGCAGTACGCCAACCAGCACCACGAGCCGCTTCCGCTAGCGTGCCCACGTCCGGCCGCAACAACTCGGTGGTCTTCTTGGGAGCGACATCGTCCGTGCCAAAGCGTGCTTCACGTTCGCTCACCACCCCTGCGCGATGATCGGCAGGCAGCAAACTCGTGAACAGAGACGCATACGAGGGCAACGTCCAAGGCGCACTGCTGTACGCCCACTCAAACAAGGTTCCCTCTGCGACCATACGGTCGAGATGCGGCGATGTCCCGCGTGTGTAGCCATAGCAGCCCAGACGATCGGCGCGCAGCGTGTCGATCGATAGCAGCAGCACATTGGGCGCATCGGCAGCGGGCACCTTGCGATCGCGCCACGCCACGGGGATGCCAAAGACGCCGCGCACCAAGGCAGCATCAGCTGGCGAGGCTCCGATGACACGCGCAGCCAGCACGATGCGCACTGCGCCAGCGGGCAGAGCCAGGCGTGCAGGTGCAGCAAACGGAGCACCACTCTCCCACTCACGCAAAGTCGCGCTGCGCAGGAAGACCTGCTCACCGGCGGTGCCACTCTGGCCGTCCACACGTGCAGACAGCTCGACCACCACAGAGCGATCGACTTGCGGGGCTTGCGTGAGATCCAAACCCGCCTCGACCAACCACGCACCTCCATGCGTGGCAGGCACTTGGATCTCGCGCTCGGCCCCTAATGGCACGGCCCACACATCCATGGCGAGAGCGGCAATGCGCTGTTCCTCGGCCCGCGAGCGACGCACATCTTCTTGCGCGTCGATACGCTCATCCGGAGCGCGCAACTCGACGCGCGCCACACGCGGCGGATCGAGCTTGGTGCAAGCAGCGACCAAGACAAGCGCAGCCAGAGGTCCGAGGTGACGCACCATGCAAACAGTCTAGCGCGCAGGCGCCAAGCGGTAGAGCCCGTGCCGTCCCACCGTATCGGTCAGCACCAACTCATACGGACCGCCATCGGCAAGCAAGCAACCGCGCTGCTGCATGATGGGCACGATGCCCACGATCCACTGCGGCGCGGCTGTGCGCGGCATCTCGCGCGAAGGAGCGATCTCCTCGGCCCGCAAGCCCCGATCGAGCAGTTTGTAGATGGGTACCTTGTCGAAGGCGACACCAATGCGCTCACCTGCTTGGTGTGAGCTCGCCAGACGTTGGTACAGCTCGGTGTCGCAGTGGCGTTGATCCTTGGGCTGTTCCGAGGCGCGTTGGTAGACCGTGCGCAAGAAGAAGGTCCCTTCCATGGCACCAAACAGGGTGCTGTAGGAGGCGACGAACGCCCAGCCCAGCACGGCGACAGCTGTGGCCCCGCGCAAGGCAAGCCCGGGCAAGGCCATGGCTCCGCGCGCTGCGAGCAAGCAGGTCAAGGCCACCGCGGGCAGGTAGATGCGCAACAAGAAGGCATCGCCGAACAGCGTCAAAAGAACTAGACAACCGAGTAGTGCGGTTCCCACCAACCACACGCAAGCACGGCGCGATTCACGCCACAGCGCCACGCTGCCAAAGAGAGCCAAGCCCAGCACCAACCAGCCAACCAGCTCGGCCGCGCGCTGCTCGCCCCACAAGTCAGCCAGCGTGCGTTGCTTGAGCTCCAACCACGGCAACTGCGCGCGTCCGGCAGGGTCAAACCAGTACTTCTGGGCAAACGGCGACCACAAGTACAGAGCCAAGGTCGCGGCCCCGACCGGCACGCAGCCGAGCACATAGGCGAGCGTACGGCGCTGCCACAGGCGAGCCCACAACGAACCGTCCTCCGGCAGAGGTGCTGCCACACGCAGGACGAGCACCACCACGCTGGAGGCCACGATCCACGGTGCCACGTTCTCTTGCCAGCCCCAGGCCAGGCACGAGGTCGCGGCCAAAGCCACACCCGACCACGCGGCGCAGCGTCGCGAAAGCGGCCGCGGATCACCAACCAGACGCCATGCCACCGCCAAGAAGCCCAAGTAGAAGGCTGTAAAGCCCGCTTGACCCCAGCCCGTGCGGCCGTAGAAGACCAACAGCGGGTGCAAGGCCACAAGAGCGGCCCCCGACAAGGCAACCGCAACTTGGCCCGGGAAGACACGCCGCGCCAGCAGCCAAGCAAACCAGACACCCAGCAGCGAGGTGAGCACACTCGACCAGCGCAGCGCCTCGATCGCACCCAAGCCTCCGCGCCACAAACAGCGCGTCAGCCACTGATGCAGGTAGCTGTGCTGGTAGGTGTTGATCTCATCGGCATAGTTCGCGAAGAGCTCGCGCAACCACGCCACATCCTGCGCCGGCCAGTTCCACACATCGAGACCGCGCTCCAATGCGTGGATGCGTGCCGAGTGCAGGTACGAACCATCGTCAGGTCCGTTGCGGAAGGCCCCCAAATCCGCGGCACGCAGCCAGACAGCGACAACGAGGATCGCGACGAACGCAATCCACGCTACACGCGTCGGGCGCTCCGTCTGCGCACTCACGGCAAGGCGATGCAGTCGATCTCGACCAACGCGCCGCGCGGCAAGCCCGCGACCGCCACGGTCGCTCGCGCCGGCGGGCAGTCACCGCTGAAGTGGCGTCCGTAGACTTCGTTCATCGGGCCGAAGTGTTCCATGGTTGTCAAATACACTGTACACTTCACGACCTTGGACAGGTCCGTACCCGCAGCAACCAGCACGGCGGACAGGTTCTGCAGCACGCGCTCTGTCTGCGCAGCCACATCGCCCTGCAGGAACTGTCCCGTCGCGGGATCAAGCGCGATCTGTCCGGAACAATGGACAAACCCACCGGCCAAAATGGCTTGGCTGTAGGGACCAATGGCGGCGGGTGCGTGCGGTGAGGTGATTCTCTGCTTCATGGTGTGCTTGGCTTGCGCGCTAGGGCTGCGGCCACGGGCGGCGGCACGAAACGCGCCACATCGCCACCATGAGCCGCAATCTGCCGCACTAGGGTGCTGGACACATGCGCGTAGTCGCCCTGCGGCACCAGCAGCACCGTGTCGAGGCCCGCAAGGTCGCGATTCGTGCGGGCCATCGCCATTTCGTAGTCAAAATCGGTGCCGCTGCGCACACCGCGCACGAGCACATCGGCGCCACAGCTGCGCGCTGCATCGACCACTAGGCCCGTGGCCTGCACGACCTCGACGCCGCTCAGGCCGACGACGCACTGGCGCACCAGCTCGACGCGCTCGGCGGCGCTGAAACGGCTGTGCTTGGCGGGATCGTGGGCCACGCCTACGGTCACACGCCCGAACAAAGCCTGCGCACGACGCACGAGATCGAGATGCCCTAGCGTGAAGGGATCGAAGCTGCCGGCGAAAAAGGCATGGGAGGCCATCGGACAGGAATCCTACGCATTTCCGGGGGACGGTGCGACCTAGCCGTGCGTCAGGAAGGCGTGGATAGCACGCGTACCCCTACTTTGGCTGGCTGGATCGAGCGCGGCGGCTCGCGGCGTGCGCTAGCGCTGTGCGGAACGGCCTTGCTGGGCGGCGGGTGGTGCGGTGCTCAAATCGCCAGCGAAGCTACCGAGGCATGGCCGCTGTGGTTAGTGTCCCTCGCCACCGCAAGTCTGCTGTTGGGGCTGTGCTGCGCGCGCGGCACGTGGGTGTGGATGTGCTTGCTCCTTGCCACTGCTGCGCTGGCCTGTGCACGTGCGGTGGACGCGACCGATCGCTGGCTGCCTTCGTCAAGCGCGACCCTTGTGGGACCTGGGTTTGGACAGCAGGGACCCATGGAGCAAGCGCGCCTAGGACAAGCGTGGTGGACCGTGCCCGAGGGCAGCTTAGGTACCGGCGATCGGGTCGTGCTCGTGGCGCAGCCTGCGGTCGAGTGCTGGGCCGAAGGGCCAGTTCCCGGTCCGCGCAGCCAAAGCCCGCAACTTGAGCGTATCGAACCACCAGTAGAAGCGCTGGTGCGAGTGGAAGCCGGTGGCACCGCTCTGAGCGCTTCTGTGCGCAGTGCGGCCACAGCCGTGCGCGCGGCACTACTGGAGCGCTGTGATGCCATCGCGCATCTCGATGCGCGCGGATTGGTCGCAGCACTGCTGCTCGGCGATGTGATGCGTT
>JBILXQ010000276.1:0-4367 GCA_044378375.1 Planctomycetota bacterium | reverse complement strand
TCGATGTCAAACTCGCGGACCGGCGCATCTTCCCCGCGATGGACATCGAGAAGTCGGGTACGCGCAAGGAAGAGAAGCTCATCTCCGCCAAGCGCCTGAAGAGTGTGCACATCTTGCGCCGCGTGCTGCAGCGCATGAACTTCATCGAGGCCATGGACCTGTTGGTGACCAAGCTCGACGATGTGGCGCGCACGGATGACTTCCTCAAGCGCTTTGAAGTGGACCCCGAAACTTAAGCGCGTGCCCGCATGCGTTGGCTAGCTGCATTGGCCTTGCTGGTGGTGCTGCCACTAGCTCTGCGCTTGTACGCCATCGATCATGGTGACGGCGGCAGCTACGTGCCCGACAGTCATGTCGTGCGGCAGGCCTTGGGCATGGCGCGTGATCGGGATCTCGTGCCGCCGGTAGGCAAGTACTCGACTTATCCGAACCTGATCCCGTACTTGCTGTTGCCGCTGTATCTCGCCCAGTACCTGCTGGGCTTGCTGTGGGGTGCTTGGAAGGACGCGGCCGAGTTCGCTGCTGCGGTGGCCAAAGACCCGGCCTTGGTCGCTGTGCCGGCGCGCGTCGTGATCGCGCTGTTCTCGGCTGCAACCACTTGGGTGGTGTGGCGCGCCGCGCGCGCTGCGGGCCTGCAGCAAGGCGCGTGGGTAGCCGCTTGGTTGGCGGCCACGAGCCTCTTGTCCGTGCAGTTCGCCACTCATGAGCGACCGTGGGCCGTGGTCTCGTTCTTTGGCGCGTTGTCGGCCTGGGCGGCGATTGTGCATGCCCGCGACGCACAGCCGCGCGCGTTGGTCCTGTCAGGCTTGGCCGCCGGTGCTGCGTTCAGCGCCCACCAAGCAGGGCTCGGCACACTCTTCTTGCCGTTTGCCGCGTGGTTGCTGTCGCCGCGTCCGTGGCGTGGGGCGCTGCTGGCGCGCGTACGCGAAGGCTTCTACGCGGTGCTCGCCTTCGCTGTGGTGAGCGTGGTCCTCGGCCATCCGTATTGGCTGGTGCATGGCCTCACACCTGCGGAAGCAGTGGTCGGTGGCGCGCAAATGCAGCAGCTCAATGGCCTGACCGTGGGGGGGATGCCCGTCGTGTTCGGCCTGCGCGTGGAATCCGCCGAGCGCTTGATCGGCACGATCCTTGGGTATGACCCGGTGCTGGTGCTGCTGGCGGTGCTGGGTTTGGTGTTGGCTTGGCGCACGCCGCGCTTGCGGGCCGTGGCGTTGTTCGTCGTGGTCTGGAGCGGCTTCTTTCTCTTCAACCAAAGCGACCATGTGCGCTACCTCTTGCCGGGTTTGATGGTGGCAACCATCTTGGCCGGTGTCGCCGCCGAGCGCCTGTGGGCTACACGCAGCGCGCGTGTGGTGCTGTTGCTGCTCTTGTGCCTTCCGTTGGTGCAGGCGCTGCGCTTCACGCATGTGCTCGGAGCCCGCGATACTCGCGCCTCAGGCGCACAGCTCGTGGCACAGGAGCTGGCGCGTGCTGTGCCGCGCGGCCGCGTGTTGATCGATCGCTATGGTCCCGATGTCGAGCTCGATCGCGAGTCGTTGTTGCTGTTGCGTGAGCTGCGCCAAGCACGCGGCGAAGACTTGCGTGTGCGCGAAGCAGCGCGCTTGAGCGCTCTGGAATCGGGTGCCCTGCAGGGCGGCGTTTCCGCTGTGCGCATCGAAGAGCTGTTGGATGGAGACGAGCGCGACGGCTCTATCGCTGTCAAGCAAGGTTTACAGGCGCGTGGCGCCACACCGCAGGCGGTGCTTCAGTCGGTTGCCGTCACGCATGTCTTGGAAGTGCGCCGTCGCAGTGCGGGTGATCTTGCGGCCGTGGACCGCTACCACCTCTACGCGCATCTGTGGAGCACGGGCCGCGAACTGGCGCGCATCGATCCCAGCAGCGCAGGCAGCTCCGGCACGGCATCCTCGACTGCAGACGAAATGCTCTTGCCGGTCGAGATGGACTTCCCGCTGACGGCCTTGTGGAGCGTCAATCGCCCGGGGCCGGCTCTGCGCTTACTGGCTCTGGCGCCTTGATGGCTCCCTAGCCCTGCAACGCAATCTGGTCCACGCTGAAGCCGCCGGTCGTGTCGACTGCCGACACCGACAGCATGGCGCGCCGGCCGCTGCCTTGCACCGGGGTCAGCGAGCGCATGCGCAGGCCGTTAGGAATACTTGACACGCTCGGCATCAAGCCCCGCAAGCGCGTCAAGGTGATCGGCACGAGGTTGTAGCTGGCCTTGCACTGGCTCTGGACGATGTCAGCGAAGCCGTCGGGGTCCGTCAGCTCCAGCACCAAGTGCCCGAGCGGATCCAAGTACAGATCGACCGAGGGTTGCGTGCTGCTCACGGTGCTGTGCGTTTGGATCACAGCCACCGCATCTACGTCCGCGCTGCTGAAGGCACCCGAGTTGTCCCACACGAGTTGGCCGTAAGCATCGACCGACACGCCTTCGACAGCATCCACCAAGCGCACGCGCCGCACTGCCTGCAAGTCGAGCAAGCCTTGGGTGTGCAGCGGATGCCCGTTGAGGTCGGCTAGGTCGAACGCTTCACCACCGGCGACAACTGGATTGAAGGGGCTGATGCTGTTGGTGGTCGCGTTGGCCAAGACCGGCACGCAGCCACCCATGCCGCTGTATGTGCCCCACGGAGCAGCTAGCGCCCCTGCAAAGCCCGTACTAGGACCGTAGTAGCGCGAGGGGAAGCGCGCGAAGTCGATGCCATTGCTCGAGACCTCGACGAAAAAGGCTTCACTGAAGACCTCTGCGCCGTACATGAAGCCATTCTCGTACACGGCCAGATCCGCACCCGGGCCATCGATCGCATCGACACCAAGCTCCAAGGTCAAGCTGCCGCCGATGCCCAAGGAGTGCACATGCAACGAACCTTGTTGCAAGCCAGAGCCCTGCGGTGCACCCAAGGCATTGAGCGGATTGGCGATGCCACCGCCGCCCATGCCCGAAGTTTGGGCGACAACCTGCACGGCAAAGCGACTCTGCGCAGCCGCTGGCACGGCGAGCAGCCCGATCCACAGTGCAAGCAGTGTGTGTGTAGGCTGCATGTCAATCAAAACTGACAGTGGTGGTGCCGACAGAACGCCCGTCGCGTGTGCGCAACAAGCCTTGCAATGCCAAGTGCGGGCCGGGCGATTGCCACGCACACGATGCGTTGCCCAGCGAGTCGATGCCGCCTTTGGCAATGCGTGTCCAAGCGCTAGGGGCGATAGCCGATGTGAACGGTGCATCGCTCCAGCGCCATACGGATTCGGAGCCGCTCCACAGCTGGCGCGGTGCAGCCAGCAGAGTCCAGCTGCCTTGTGCAGGAGCCCCGCTGACGCTCCATGTCACCAAGCCCGGCATACCGCTGCCGGTGGTGTGGGCCACGGCACGGCGTGGTTCGAAGGCCAGCAACTTGTCGGGGCCGCCCCACACGAATTCGCTGGCTACGCACCACAGCTGCGTGCCTGCTCCGGACCACGCGTGGAAGCTCCCTGGCCCAGCGGAGTCAAAGAGCGCCAAGCCCGAGAACCACGGCGTGCCGCGCGCGACATACCCTTGCCATTGTCCTGCGAGGTCGAGCGCGATGATCTCGCTCTCCTTGCCGAGGCGCGACTGCGACACCAGCACCAAGCCGCCTTCCAAATCGACGGCGAGATCGGCTACGCCATCGAGTTGGGCTTGCACAACGGTGGCGTTGTTGTCGGACAGTTGTGCGGATCCTTGCACCTGGGCCGCACTCCAACGCAGCAAGCGTGATGAAGCTGGCGGTGCGGGATAGAGCGGCGAGTTCTGGCCGTACCACACGTTCCCCGCGCGATCACGCGCCAGCGGCCCTGAGGGTCCAGCTACATGCCCGCGCAAGCTCAACTGGTGCGTGACCAAGTCGAGCTGGTACAGGTCGCTGCCGCAATTGAAGCCGCACGGTGCCGCCGATACCAGCAAGGTGCGCGCATCCAGCAACACCGCGTCGTAGTTGAACACCAAGGTGTTCATGGCACGCACGAGTCCGGTGTTTAGGTCGATGCTCTTGAGGCTGCCATTGGTGCTTTCACCCACCCAAGCCGTGGCACCATCGGTGACCACGAACGACGGGAACACAAAGCTCGCATAGCTGGCGACCGTGGCGGTCCACACGCCGTTGGTGCGCACCAAGGCCCGGCCATCGAAGACGAGGCGCGAACCATCGGCAAGCGGAGCCCATGCCGCGTAGGCGGGGAAGGGCAGCTCCGCCACGCGTTGGTAGCCTTGGGCCGCTTGATTCCACGGCCCAAGTGGTTGTTGCTGCGTTGGTTGTTGCTGCGTCGCCGCTTGCGCTTGCGCGAGGCTGGACGCAAGCAGTGCAGCTGTCACGCTGCGGAAAAGAGAGGGGAGGTTCATGGTCGCCGTT
>JBILXQ010000274.1:0-4379 GCA_044378375.1 Planctomycetota bacterium | reverse complement strand
GCTTCTTTGCCTTCCGACACCAACTTATCGTTCAAGACATCGAGCACTTCGAGGAAGGACATGTCGGGGGACACGTCACACGCGTGGGCCTCGAGACGGCCTTCTTCCTGAGCGTTCTTTTGGCGCCAGACTTTGAGGGTGATGTGCATGGATTCGGACATGGAGGTCACCTCACTTGTAGTTGCGTTGGGCCGGCTTCACAACTTCGAAGGTCAGCGGCTCGATGTTGCGCGTTTCGGGCTTGCCTTCGCCGTTGTATTCCCACGCAGCCGCGTGCTGGAACTTGACATCGTCGCGTTGCGCCTCACCGTCCGGAGTTTGGTGCTCTTCACGGAAGTGGCCGCCACACGACTCTTCACGCTCGTACGCGTCGCGCGCGAGGAGCTCCGCGAACTCGAGGAAGTCGGCGACGCGGCCAGCATTCTCAAGCTGTTGGTTCAGGTCAGCGCCGGAGCCCGGCACATTCACGTTGTTCCAGAACTCCTCGCGCAGGGCCGCGATGTCGCGCATCGCGCTCTGCAGGCCGGACGCAGTGCGCGCCATGCCGATCTGGTTCCACACGATGTTGCCCAGCTGGCGGTGAATGGAATCGGCCGAGCGCTTGCCCTTGATGCCTAGCAAACGCTGGGTGCGATCGGTCACCTGTTGGGCCACTGCACGGAACTCCGGATGGTCTTCGGTCACCGCCGGCAAAGCGCGACCAGCCAAGTGCGCTGCAATCGTGGCCGGAATGACGAAGTAGCCATCGGCCAAGCCTTGCATCAACGCGCTGGCACCCAAGCGGTTCGCACCGTGGTCCGAGAAGTTCGCTTCGCCCAGCACAAACAACCCAGGGATGGTCGACTCGAGGTTGTAGTCCACCCACAAGCCACCCATGGTGTAGTGCACCGCCGGGTAGATGCGCATCGGCGTCTTGTACGGGTTCTCACCGGTGATGCGCGCGTACATCTGGAACAGGTTGCCGTAGCGCGCGCGGATCGCGTCTTCGCCATCACGCGTGATGGCATCACGGAAGTCCAAGAACACTGCCATCTTGGTGCTGCCCACACCCTTGCCCGCGTCCGTTTGCTCTTTGGCACTGCGCGAGGCGATGTCGCGCGGCACCAAGTTGCCAAAGCTCGGGTACTTGCGCTCGAGATAGTAATCGCGCTCGGTCTCCGGGATTTGCTCCGGGCTACGCGTGTCCGACATTTTTGACGGCACCCACACGCGACCATCATTGCGCAGCGACTCGCTCATCAAGGTGAGCTTGCTCTGGTAATGCCCCGAGACGGGGATGCAGGTCGGGTGAATCTGCGTGAAGCACGGGTTGGCGAAGTACGCACCACGCTTGTGCGCGCGCCAAGTGGCCGTGACATTGCAGTTCTTTGCGTTCGTCGAGAGATAGAACACATTGCCGTAGCCACCGGTGCACATCAGCACCACATCGGCGGCGTACTTCTCAATCTCGCCGGTAGCCAGGTTGCGTGCGATCACGCCGCGCGCCACGCCATCTACCACGACGAGATCCAACATCTCGCGCCGCGGGCGCAGGTTGATGCGGCCTAAGCCGACTTGACGCGACAGCGCGCTGTAGGCGCCCAGCAACAACTGTTGGCCGGTTTGACCGCGCGCATAGAACGTGCGGCTGACTTGCGCGCCACCGAAGCTGCGGTTGGCCAGCAAACCGCCGTATTCACGCGCGAACGGCACGCCCTGCGCGACGCATTGATCAATGATCTGCGTCGAGCATTCGGCCAAGCGGTGCACATTGCTTTCGCGTGCACGGAAGTCGCCGCCCTTCACCGTGTCGTAGAAGAGACGGAAGATGCTGTCGCCGTCGTTGGGGTAGTTCTTCGCAGCGTTGATGCCGCCTTGGGCAGCGATCGAGTGCGCGCGGCGCGGCGAATCATGAATGCACAGCGTGGTGACCTTGTAGCCCATCTCCGCCAGCGTGGCCGAAGCAGCGCTACCAGCGAGTCCGGTGCCTACAACGAGGACCTTGAACTTGCGCCGGTTGGCCGGGTTGATGAGCTTGAGATCAAACTTGTGCTTGGTCCAACGCTCGGCCATAGGGCCGCTCGGGCTCTTGGACTGGAGCTTTGGATGCACATGCTGTGCGGACGAAGTCGTGGTAGCAGCTTCCTGAGTAGCCATAGGTGGATAGGTGCCGCGCGATCAGGTGTAGAAGAGGAAGTACAAGGGGAACGAGGCGAAGCCGAGTGCGAGCACCACGGCCAGCCAACGCAGCTTTTCCCAAGCTTCATCGAGGTACGGATGGGCAGCGCCCAGCGTCTGGAAGGCACTGCGCAAGGCGTGCCACAGGTGGAAACCGAGAGCTCCCATACCCACCACATACGCCCAAGGTGTCCAGCCTTGACGCAACTCGCTCTTGACGAGTGTGTACAAATCTCCTGACTCGCCCGCGAGCTCCTTGCCGATGCGGAAGTTCCAAATGTGCAGGATCAGGAAACCCAACACGATCAGGCCGGTCCAGATCATCGTCGCTGAGGATGTGGTCTTCTTGCCCTTGTCATTCGCTACGGCGTAGCGACTGCGGCGCGCACGACGATTCTCGACCGTCACGCGGACGGCCAGGCCGATGTGCGCCAAGAACAAGACCAACAACCCGGCTTCGGCCAGCGGCAGCAGCGGGTTCGACTCGATCAAATGGGCATAGCTGTTGAACGCGCTACCGTCCTTGTCAGCGTAGATCGTCAGGTTGCCAGCGAGGTGGGCCACCAAGAACAGCACGAGCAACAAGCCCGTGATGGCTGTGATGTACTTCTTGCCCAGCGAGGACGAGAGGATCTTCTGTAGCCAGGTCGGCATCGAGTAGTTCAGGTACGGGTCGGGTGTAGGTATCTAGTCGGGGGTAGCTAGACGGGCTGCAGAGTAGTTCACGCGCCCGCGCCCTGTCTAGATTCACGGTTCATCGTTCAGTTGAACGGAAAGCCCTTGGGGCCTTTGGGGCCGGCGCTGGGGTTGCTGGCGCTACCGGCTTGCATGTCCAGAGTCTTGCGCAGCTCCACGAGGCTCTCGCCAAAGTGAAATGCCAACCAGACGAACTGGCAATCGACATTGTCGACCGGGTCGTCGACTTCAAAGGCCGCCTTGCAGGTGAGGTCGCAGGGCCGGGCAGCATTCATGAAGCAGTTCTTTTTAGCCATGGTGTCTTTCAGGCGCCGTCGCGCTTCATGAGCACTCGCCATTCGCCCTCGAGCACAACCTCGCTGCGGCTGTTGCGCAGTGATAGGCCGAGCCGGACCCAGCCACGGCGAGCGTGGGGTGCTGGGTCCCGTTCGAGGACGGTCAGGTCTAGTTGTAAGGTTTCGGGGAACGGCACGGGCTTGAGGTAGCGCGCCGAGGTGCTTTCGATGGCGACGATGGTGTCGTTGAACCAGCCGATGCGCCAGGCCAAGCCGGCGGCGACGGAAGCGACCAAGGCGCCATGGGCAATGCGGCCTCGAAACGGAGTGCGCCGTGCGTAGGCCGCGTCCAGGTGCAGGGGATTGTCGTCGCCGGTCAAGGCCGCGAACTGGCTGACCATCTCCTCGGTCACAGGCGTGCACGGTGAGGTGGCGCTCAGACCGGGGGTGAGGCCTTCGAAGGTGAGCATGCACACGGTACGGTACCAGAATCGTCCGAGGGGCAAATGTGCCTTGCCGCCCCCGCCAGAGGCATTCAAAAGTATCAGAACGTACATTATCAGACACAGCTGGGATTGGATTCTTGCCCTAGCCTTCTGCATTCTGCCTGCATGAAGTCGGCTTCGCTCGCACTCGCTCTCCTTGTGGGACTCACGGCCTGTCGCTCGCGGGACGGTCAAGTCGCTCCGTCGCCCGTGCCTGTGCCGGCCGTCGACCTGCCCCTGACACACGCCCCCTACACCAGCGTCCACGCCAACTTCAAAGAGCGCCTCGAGCAGCCCTACATCTACTTCGAGCACCGCGGCAGCTATGTCGAGACCATGCGCGCGCTGCCCCAGTTGGCCCAGATCGCCAAGGACTCCGGCATCGAGCTCGCCGGTCCGCCGTTCGGGCTGTACTACGACGACCCTGGTCAGGTGGCTGCCGCCGAGCTGCGCTCCAGGGTCTGCCTGCCCATCGACGCCGGTTCAGTGGATCAAGCCAACCAGGCGGCGACCAAGGCGGTCCGTTTGGACCTTTTGCCGCAGGCGACCGTGGTGTACGCCTTTGCCGCGGGAGCCTATCCCGAGGCACCGCGCGTGTTGCCCGGACTGTTGAAGTACATGCGCTCGATGCGTTGGGTCGAGGCTGGCCCGGTGCGCGAAGTGTATTTGGTGCAGCCAGGTCCGCAGACGCCCATGGAGTCGTTGGTCTGCGAAGTGCAGGTGCCCGTGCAGGGCGGCCAGTGATGCACTGGGGGATAATGATCAA
>JBILXQ010000273.1:0-4380 GCA_044378375.1 Planctomycetota bacterium | reverse complement strand
CCCACACAGCGGCATTTCTTTGCCCGAGGCAGCGAAGGAAGCTTGTTTCACTTGCGTCAAACAACCTCCGGGGCTTTGGGGGTACGCCGCTTGCAGTTCGGTTTGCAGCAGGTTACGCAAGTGCATGTCCAGGCAGAACCTGCGAGCGGCGACCTGCTTGCGCGCGTTCAAACGGCTAGCGGGTTGCACTTGGTGCGAATGGCCGCAGATGGCTCACTGCGCTGGTCCAAGGACGTAAGTTCCTATGCGGTCATCGGGGATGTATTCCCTTTGCCCGATGGTGGTGCCCTTTTCGCGGTGCAAGCACTTAACGAGCCCAGCACACACTTCTTGGCTCTGCGACCGACTGGGGTTGTTAGCTTCACCTTGTATGCACCTGATCTGAAGGGCGCACTTTCCAGCGGGCTTCGGTCTGCGCGTCTATCGGATGGGGGTATCGCGTTGGCTTATGGGAGAAGACTGTTGACCGTAGGTCCATCGAGCGAGTTACGGGCTTGGGTGGAAATGAGCCAAGACTTAGGTGAGATTCTTGACATCGTTGGAGGGACAGCCAAGAGCATCATCTTGGTGGGACAATCAACTGGGCAACCATCCGCTGCCTTCTGGACGGTCGATGTCACGGGGAGCTCCAATGCTCCATGCTTGATGATGCCTACATTCCAAGATTACGACAGCTTCAGTGCTCCTCCGAGTGCAGTCACGGTTTTGGATATGACCTTGGCTCCGGTAGATGACGTGTTCCAAGTGACTACGCCTCAAGTCATCCAACGTTTGCCGCTCGTTCAGTTAACACCGACGACACGTTGGTCGTCGATGGAATTGACGACGGCTGATCCCTGCGCCGTTAGCGCAGCCAGCGCGCGCTAGCCACTTGCGCCACTGCTCGCGTTCCTGCGCGCGCAGTGAAGTTGAATCGCCTCGGGCAGAGCTTCCTGCTCTGCCTCGAACACACGCGCGGCGAGCGTGTGCACATCATCGTTGGGCCTGACCTGCACTACCTTCTGGAGCAGGATGGGCCCAGCATCATATTCGTTGGTGACATAGTGCACCGTGCACCCAGTGTACTGCACACCGCGTTGCAGCACGGCGTTGTGCACCTTGTCCCCGTAGTAGCCCTTGCCACCAAAGGCAGGTAGCAGAGACGGATGGATGTTGAGCACGCGGCCTTCCCACGCGCTGGGGATAGGCAGGAGCCGTAGGAATCCAGCCAACACCACGAGCCGGGCGCCCGAGGCCTCGATGGCTGTGAACGCCGCTTGCGAGAAGCTCTCAGGATCTAGGCGCTTCTCGGCATCCACCACCACAGTGGGGATCCCTCGGCGCTTGGCGCGCTCGAGGGCGTAGGCATCGGCGCGATTCGACAGCACCAATGCGATGCGTGCTTGCAGAGTTCCAGCATCGATGCGCTCACACAGATTCTCCAGTGAGCGCCCGGAGCCTGACACGAGCACCGCGAGCGCAATCATGCTTCCTCCCGTTCTGCCGCGGCGACCGCCTTGGCTACATGGGGTGCAAAGGCCCAGACGAGCTCTTCGATCTGCGGCACAGCGCGTTCCGCACGCAGCAGCACGGTCGGAATGTCGTCACTGCCTGCATCGACAACGGCGGACAGCGCTACGACGCTCAGACCTGCATGGGCGGCCGCCAGTAGTGGGGGGGTGAGATCCTGGATGGCGACAGAGGCTCCTGCCGTACGCCACCAGCGGCGTTCCGCGGGCGTGGACATCGAAGGGCCGGCCACACAAGCGACAACGGCAGGCTCCAAGGGAATGCCTTGGCGCTTGGCTTCTGTCACAAGTGCTGGACGCAGCACGCTGTCATGTAAAGTTGACACAGCGGGGAACAGCGGCCCCAATGTCGACCCCGACAAGGCATGCAGCGGCGTGCCTCCGGACAGATTGATGTGGTCTTCCGCCACGACCAACGAGCCCAGCAGCGAAAGAGGCTTGCCTGCTTCTGGCAGAGCCGTGGCCGCCGAGACATGGATCAGGTGCCGCGCACCGGCGAGCTTGGCTAGCCAAACAGGGAAAGCCCTTACCCATGGTGCCGCACCGGGTTGTTCACGCCCGCCTTCGTCCGCAGGCCCTAGTGCGTCTTCCAACAACCAGCACGCCAAGCCATTCAACTCGCCCCAATGCAACGTGGCTTCCTTCCACGCACCCGGTACATGTTTGGCGCGGCCCAACTTCACACTGCCCGCATGCCGCAGTTTGGACGGCAGCGTGCCCAGCCCGGTTGCCAGCAACAGCAGTGCGCCGGTGGTCGGGACTCCTAGTTTGGCCAGTTCCGATGCAGCACCGTGTACGGCGGCATCGAGCGGGTGCTCCTGAGCTTGCATGTGGTGCAGATCGTACCTTAGTCGTTGGTCAGGGCTTGCAAGCGCCGTAGCGCCTCCTCGGCGCTCAAGCTGAGACGAAAGACCTTGATGCGAGCAGTGGCGCCGCGCACCAACTCGATGTGTGCAGGGCGCAAGCCAAGCGAGTCGGCCACCAACTCGGTCAAGGCCGCATTGGCCTTGCCGTCCTCGGGCGGGGCCGTAACCGCGTACTTGGGCAGGCCGTTCCATTCGCCCGCAAAGGCGGTGCGTTTGGCGCCTGGCTGCGCGCGTACTTCGAGCTCACAACCTGCACCCACAGCTCGAACTGCACGCTCGTACAGCACGGATGCGCAGCCTTACTTGCCCGTGCTGAGATCTTCGAGCGCGCGTCCATCACTCAACATGCGCACCAGCAAGGTGTCCCCGTAAACATCCAGCAAGCGCTCGAGCGAAGCCACCGCATTGGACCACGAACCATCGGTAGCCAGCCGCAACGCGGAGCCCAACAGGGTTGCTGCCTCCGCTTCCTTCGCGCCTGCGCCGGGCGTCTTCTCCCATTCGAGAGCGATGCGCCACACCTCGACGAGGTCCTTCTGGTTCTGCTCGGTCCAGTTGGCCTTCTTGCTGCCATCCAGCACACGGCCCGTGGTGGCCAAGGTCTCATTGATCGCGGCCACGCGCAGCAAGGCCGCGATCTGCGCTTGTTCCTCGGGCCGCCACGCGCGCGACAAGCGGTCGTTGTAGAGCTTGTTCAGCTCACGCACGCTGCTGGCCCACGCCGACCAAGGGATGCGCTCGGGGCCGCCTTGGCCTTCGATCAAGACGCCTTGTGCATCCACGCCGACCGCATCGCGCGCCGCAGGCTTGCGTTCGCGCGCATCGGTCACGCTCTTGCGACGCCACGAGCTCCAGTTGTTCGCCAGCGTCGACAACGCGGCTGCAGCATTGGTTAGGTCCGTGGTGATCGATTGCGCCATCGCTTTGCCAGCGTTGGACGACAGCTTGCTGTTGGCGGCGGCAAGACGTTGCATCGCTGCAGGGAAGTCAAAGGCGCGCAGGTCTTGCTCGAGTGACTGCGGGCCGCCCATCACCAGCGCCAACTGGCGGCGATCTTCGCTGCTTTGGCGTTTGATGACTTGGTCGCGCACTGCACCCAGATTCGCCAAGCGCTCGCGGATGCGCCGGCCGACGACTTGCATGTCGTTATAGCCAGCCGGTGCTTGGTCATCGTTGTAGGTCGGCAAGTCAAAGACTTCCGCGGCCAGTTTGAGGCGCGCTTCGGCCTTTTCAAAGTCGCCACGATCCAGCGAGCGCGCGGACTCTTCGAGCACCGCACTGCCCCAACTGCGTGCCCGGTCGAGCAGTGCTTGTTCAAGATCACGCCGGCGCTTGACGAACTCGGGATCGTCCTTCAGCTCGGCCGCACCCTCGACCAAACGCATGGCCAGCAGCGAGCGTCCTGGTTGGGGGATCTCGCTGTCAAAATCACAGGCGGCGCGCAGTCGCGTGACCACGGCTTCGATCTTGGCTGCGCGTTCAGCTGCTGCGGCTTGTTCGGCTCCGAGCGAGGCACCCAGCTCATCCGCTTGGCGTTGGGCATCGGTGGCGACGGTCGTACCAGCGTACTTTGTCGCCAGTTCGAGCAGCTTTTCGCGGCGCTGGGCAGGCGTCAAATCTTTTTGACCGTCCAGTGTCAGCGCTGCGATCTTGGCCTCTGCCTCGAAGAGCTGAAGTTCCTTGTCGTCCTTCTCCTTGGGTACCTTTGGCTGCGGCTTGGTCGAAACCTTAGGTGTCGCGTCACCGGCCGGGGAGGTGTCTTCAGACGCAGCCCCAGTAGCCGTTTGGACGTTCGTTTGCGTGGGGGTGACGGGCTTGGTGGTCGAGCCTGATGACTCCAACTTGGCCAACAAGTCGTCCTTGAAGTACCACGCAGCACTACCCGTGGTGGCGAGCATCAACACCGCGATCAGCGCGCCCGACGAGCTCTTCTTCGTGGGCGCCGCACCAGCTGCGGGTACAGCCGGTCCATCGGCCAAGGCCTCGAGCGCGCGCAGCAGCTCTTG
>JBILXQ010000272.1:0-4389 GCA_044378375.1 Planctomycetota bacterium | reverse complement strand
TGACCAAGAGTCTGGCCCGCGGCTCCTCGTCTTGGTCGTCACCTCCGCGTGCCCACAGCTCCACATCGGCGGATACGCCGCGCAACAAGGCGCTGAACTCGCCCCGCGCTGTGGCCGCGAGCGTTTGCCGGCGACCGTCAGACCAGATGAGCTCGACTTCGTCAGGCGTCTCGCCTTTGGCGCGCACCACGATGGGCACATCCGTGCCGCGCGCGACGCGCACGGTGAGAGGTTGCGCAGGGTCCACGGGCACTCCGGCACGCAACTCCATTTCGAGTTGGGTGCGGCGCGGCCACGCGACCTCTGCACCGTTCATCCGCGCCGCGAAGATGCGCACGCCTTCCGGGTCCGCCCAAACGACGCCCATAGAGACGAGGAGCGTGAGGGCTAGCCAGCCCAAACGCCGGCGTGCAGGCCGTGCATCGAACACGCTGTTCAGGTCAATGCGTTGGGCCGCTTGTTCAGCCTGCTTGACAGTGGCTGCAATCAACTCGGGTGAGCCATCGGGTTGCTTCTCAAGCTGGATCGCACTGACAAGCACACTGGACAGCTGTGGATGCGCGCGTTCAATCAGGATCGCGAGCCCGTCCTCACTCGGGCGTGCGCGCCACGGACGCCACCATTCGCGCCGGAAAGCCAACGCGGGTAGCAGCACCAAGAGCCCCAAGTGGAAGAGGCGGATCGCCGCCGGCAGTTCCAACGCGCGGTCCAAGGCATAGGCACCGAGCAGCCACAGCACGGCGACCAACAGCACGCTGCAAGCACCGTGCAACGCAAGGATGCGCTCGAGCCGTCCACGCGTCTGCGCGATCAGTGCTGAGAGGATCTTGCTTGCTTGCATGGGTGAAGCCACTGTGGTGTGCGTACGGATCAGGCGCGCTCAGCGCTGGAAGATGGGCAGGAAACGGTAGGGGATTTCCAACATCAACACTGCCATGGCTGTTCCGAGTGCCGGCCCGGGACCGGTCTCATTCGGCCATGAGCCATCCGGCTTT
Organism: Planctomycetota bacterium; assembly: GCA_044378375.1. GTDB lineage: Bacteria > Planctomycetota > UBA1135 > UBA1135 > SXXH01. The sequence continues at coordinate 3,394 of JBILXQ010000272.1, read as the reverse complement.
TGATTGCTGAGCAGCGCGGTGCGCAACTCCTCGAAGTACGGCTCCCAGTACGGCGAGCCGGCGGTGTACATCGCTTGCACACCGTAGTAGTGGCCGTACCAGAAGAAGTAGTGGCCGCTCTTGGCGTGCGTGCGATTGAACTCGGACAAGTTGCGCGCCAAGTAGTCGAGACCCTTGCGAATCAGTTCATCCGAGTAGATGCCCAGACCGTACAAGGCCGTGACACCAGCAGCCGTGAGAGGGAAAGAGGAGCGCGAGTAGACTTCCTTCTGGTAGTGGAAGGTGCCTACTTCCACATCGTTGAAGTTGAAGCCAAAGCCTGGACCGCCAGCACCTTTGGTCACCGCGGAATCGACCACATAGCGTGCGGCGCGATCGACGGTCGACTTCGGCACACGAATGCCGATGTTGCGTGCCGCGCGCAGCGCGATCACCTGACACACCACGATCGACATGTCGCTTTCAGCGGCATAGGGCTCGTACCGCCAACCACCTTCGGCGTTTTGGCTCTTCACGATGAAGTCGACGGCCTTCTGCAGCTTGGCTTCCACATCCTCGCGATGCGTCATGCCGCAGATCTCCGCCAAGAACAGCGTGGCAAAGGCATGGTCATACATGCGCGAGCCACCGTGCGTGACATAGCCGTCGTCTTGCACGCACGAGAGCACAAAGCCTAGTGCCTTCTCGATGGCCGGGCCGTGCTTGCCGCGCCCCGGCAAGTGCCCACCAGCAAGGAACGCCATGCCGGCCAAAGAGGTCACACCCAGGTGACCTTTGTCGGCCGAGGTGTAGTTGAAGCCGTTGTTGAGCTTGTAGCCAATCTTGGACACCCACGAGCCATCTGCAGCTTGCTTGGCCGCGAGCCAATCGAGCCCGCGCTCGACGGCGGTGGCGTGAGCTTCCGTCACGACGATGGCGGAAGCATCGCCGCGTACTTGCACGCCACCTTGTGAGGGCAGCGTAGCAAGGAGTGCAGTCGCGAAGGTCAGCATCACTTGAGCATCTCCAGTTGGGTGCGTGTGCGCACGAGTAACTTGTCGGCTAGTGGTACGAGCACAGGTGAGTCGCCGCGTTCAGCAGCCGGCAGATCACGCGTGCCGAGTGACAAGCCACTCGTGGGATCGAACCAGTACAAACGCGTACGGAAATCGGGTGTAGGCAGGCGACGATCGTACTGCGTCAGGCAGACCACGGCCGCGTGCTCGGACATCAACGGCGGAGGCTGCAGACCGTGCTGCACTTCGTCGTAGGGGATGCCCACGGAAGCGTTCCACAACTCACCGCGCGTCAAGTCGTAGGCACGTACGCGCGCCTCACGCTGCGCTTGATTGGGGCGTACTCCGAGCAAGAACACAGGCCCGGGCGGTAGCTCCATGCGTTGGAAGCGGGTCACACCAGCAATGCGATCTTCAAATCCGAGTTTATGGCTCGCCGTGGGATCGAGTTCCCCGCGTTGCGCATCAATGCGCACCAGCAACGGCTGCGGCGCGGTGTTGATCGTGCCACCGGCCCATGGACGCAGCAGCGCCCAATGCTGTCCCGCTTGCGACACAACTTGATTCAGGACGCGCTTGGTGCCATCAGGTTCTTCGAAGCCGATGCGCGCGACAAGTTCGCAGCTCGGCAGCGCGTACACAGCGATCTGGTTGCGCCGCGCTTCCCGCACTTCGTTGAACCATGGCAACAACAAGCGGTTGCCATCAATCCACGCATCGCGCTCGATACCAGCAGCAACGGTGGTATCGAGCTCAACGCGAGCAGCCATGCGTCCGGTCCACAAGTCACGCACGGTCACGCCGCGCCGCCCTGGTGCAGGCATTGAAAGCACGCAACCAGCACCACATAGCGGAGCAGTGGCATGCACGCCTTGTGCATCGCTTTCGCGCCACAGGAGCACTCCCGTTTGCGCCTCGATGGCATGCAAGCGCGCTTCCGCATCACGCGCGACGAGCACACCGTCGGCGTACGCTAAGCCCAGTGCTTCTACGGGTGTGCTCCACGCCAGCTCACCATCGCTGGCGCGCAAACCGATGATGCGTTGCTTGAGTGCCAGCACAGTCAGCCCTGGCAGTTGGAACACACGGCCGCCAAAGAAGCCGAGTTGGGTCGCCGGCGGGATCTCGGTTTGGTCGATGCGCTGTGTCCAGCGCGGTGCGCTGTCGTCATCAGAGACCAACAACCGCAGGACGAGATCACCTCCGCCGCCATCGAGCAGCTGCGCAAAGAGCGCCGTGCGCGGGCGATCGGCCGGCCATTCCAACTCGGGCTCACTGGGCAACACACGCCCGAGGAACTCGTAGAAGCCGCCCCAAGCTTCGAAGCGTTTGCCTTCGGCTCGGAAGGCCGCCGCCGCGTCGAAGGGATCGTCGTGCCCAAAGTGCGGCAACTGTGCACCCCATTGCAACAGAGTCGTGGCACTGTCTTCGAGCTGCAATGGCAACGAGCCGTGCTGCACGCTCAGGGCTTGAGCTAGCGACGCCGCATAGACATGCGCGCCAGCTTTGTGTGCGACGAGTGCCAAACGCGCCAGAGACTCAGCTTCTTTGGGGCTACAGGCGCTCGCCGTCAATTGCGGCGGCAAGCCCGCCAAGGTCATCTGCGCCGCGCGGCGCAGATCTCCGTTGCGCGCGGCAATGACCAAGATGCGATCGGCTGCGTCTGCAGCAGCTTGTGTGCCTGGCCATTGGCGTGCCAGGCGTTCAACAGCTTCGATATCCGCGCTGGCATCCAAGCTCTCCAAGGCGTTGCGTGCTTCGCGCTCAAACACCTCAAAGCCCGCGCGTCGCCCGGCTGCTTGCATCAGTGCGATGCGGGCCGCGCACAAGTCTTGGATGCGCGATCCAGCGAGTGACTCCTCGCCATGGGTGGAGGCAAGGTCGTAGAGCAACCGATAGCAGTTGGCATCGAGGCGTTGGGCTTCGGCTACACGCAGCTCTTCCAACCGCGCGTAGAGGCGCGTGCTCAACTCGGTGGCCGACTCGGATTCCTCTGCTGTCGGCTCGATAAGTGCTTCCGCTTCGCGCGCCAGCACATCCACATAGACCGGTTCGGCCTCCGCCGGATTGGCGCTCGACTCTTCGAAGCGCACGCGCACGGTCCCACCACTTTGCGCCAGTGCTTGCAACACTTCGCTCGGGTCAGTGCGCATGCGCCGGCGCAGTTCGAGTTCCTCGAGCAAAGTCCAGCGAATCTCTTCGCCCTCCAGAGCCAAGGCGCGCGCACGATGTAGCAGCTCCACGGCGCGGTCCGGTTGAGCGAGCGCGGCATGCACGCGTGCCTCACCACGCAACAAGCGGTGCAAGCGACCGCGCATGGATGCTTGGCGATCGGTTGGTAGCGACTCCAACAGTGCTCGCGCTTCTTCAAACAGCGCACGCGCTTGTTCGTTGCGTCC
>JBILXQ010000271.1:0-4409 GCA_044378375.1 Planctomycetota bacterium | reverse complement strand
GCACTTGCCCGAGCTCTGCGCGGCCTTGGACGCCGCCGAAGGGCTGGTCCTCGTGCGCGATCCGCATGGCCCCCGTCCGCGCGAGTGCGCCGGAGCCGATCCTGTGTCGGTCGGTCGAGTGCGCGCAGGTAACCGGGGGCCTCGATCGCTATCCTTCTTCGCGGTGGGCGACCAAATCCGCAAAGGTGCAGCATTGAACGCGCTGCAGATTGCTGGTCGACTCGAGCCCGCACCGTGATGACCTCCACCTAGAGACTCGCGCACCTAAAGACCAACATGGACCTCAAGCTGATCCAAAAACTCGTCGCCCTGATGGAACGGGGCAAGCTCTCCGAGTTGGAGATTGAAGACAAAGACAGCGGCCTCAAGGTGCGGCTCAAGGGCGAGTCGGCCTTTGCAGCGACGCACGCCGCACCGATGGTGCATGTGGTGCATGGTGGCGGCGCGGCCGCTCCTGTAGCGGGACATGCGCCGGCCATGAATGCAGGTGTGCCGGCGGCCGAAGTCCCCAAGCCCGTCAAGCAGGGGACCACGATCAATAGCCCGATGGTGGGCACCTTCTATAAGTCGTCCTCGCCGGATGCCGAGCCCTTCGTGCGTCCGGGCGTGCGCGTGGTGCCGGACAAGACGCTGTGCATCATCGAGGCGATGAAGGTCATGAACGAGATCAAGTGCGAGATCTCCGGAGAGATTCTCGAGGTGCTGGTCGAGAACGGCGCACCTGTAGAGTTCGGCCAACCGCTCTTTCTCGTCAAGACCGACTGATGTTCCGCCGCGTACTCATCGCCAACCGAGGCGAGATCGCCCAGCGCGTCATCCGCGCTTGCCGCGAGCTCGGCATCGAAACCGTGGCTGTGTACTCCACAGCTGACGCCGACGCGCTGTACCTGCGCGAAGCGGACCAGACGATTTGCATCGGACCGCCGCCGGGCAAGCATTCGTACCTGTCGATCCCGTCCATCATCGCCGCGGCGGAAGTCGCGGATGTGGAGGCGATTCACCCTGGTTATGGCTTCTTGTCGGAGAACGATCACTTCGCCGAAGTGTGCCGTTCCTGCAAGATCCACTTCATTGGTCCCGAACCGGAGACCATTGCGCTCTTGGGCGACAAGGTCGCAGCGCGTGAGCTCGCCAAGCGCGCCGGCGTGCCGGTCGTGCCGGGTAGCGACGGACCCGTCGAGGACGAGGCCCGCGCCTTGTCGGTCGCGGCCAAGATTGGCTACCCGATCATGATCAAGGCCGCCGCCGGCGGTGGTGGTCGTGGCATGCGCATCGCGCGCAATGAGCCCAGTTTGGTGACAGGCTTCCACGCCGCGCGTGCGGAAGCTCAGAACGCTTTTGGCGATGGCACCGTGTACCTTGAAAAGTTGGTCGAGAACCCGCGCCACGTCGAGGTGCAGATTCTGGCCGACAAGTACGGCACTGTGCTGCATCTAGGCGAGCGCGACTGCTCGATCCAGCGCCGTCACCAGAAGCTGATCGAAGAGTCGCCCTCGGCGGCCTTGACGCCTCAACTGCGGCAGCAGATTTGTGATGCTGCGGTGCGGGTGGCTCGCGAGGCGAACTACCACAATGCTGGCACGGTCGAGTTCCTCCTGTCGCGTACAGGGGAATTTTACTTCATCGAGGTCAACTGCCGCATCCAGGTCGAACACCCGGTGACCGAGCTGGTCACCGGCATCGATTTGGTGCAACAGCAGCTGCGGATCGCCGCGGGCGAGCCGCTGCAGCTGAAGCAGTCGGACATCGAGTTCCGCGGGCATGCCATCGAGTGCCGCATCAACGCCGAGGACCCGGAAAAAGATTTCCAACCCTCGCCCGGGCGCATCGATTTGTATGTGCCGCCGGGGGGGCCGGGGGTGCGACTCGACAGTCACGCCTACAGCGGCTACCGAATTCCGCCGAACTACGATTCGATGATCGGAAAACTCTTGGTCCACCGCCCTGACCGCTCGACGGCGATCCGCACCATGTTGCGGGCGCTGGATGAGTTCGTCATCCAAGGGCCGAAGACCACGATTCCGATCCACCGGCAAGTGTTGTCGCATTCCGACTTCCGGGCCGGTGACCATGACACGGGCTTCGTGGAGCGCTACTTGTCGCAGCATCCACGCATTGCTCAAGGCAAAGGTGGCTGATCGGAAGGCAATGGCATGAACCACGGACGCAACCTCCTCTTGTGCGCGCTGGCGCTGACCACGGTGTCCTGTTCCGGATTCCGGCGTTGGCCTTGGTCAAGCACGCACCGCTTGCCCGAGCCGATGAAGGCCAGCGTTTCGCCGTTGCCCAGGGGCGACATCGAGGCGGTGTTGCCCGGGCCGGAAGAAGTCTTGGTTGTGCGTCATGCCGACCCAGTCGAGGTGCGGCCTGCTGGTTCGCCGGCGCCGTTTCGGTTGAGCTTCTACAAGAACAAGCTGCGCATGAAGGCTGGCTCGGCCGTCTATGGTGCGCCGGGTTCGCGCTTGGAAGTCCTGTGGCCGAACGGCATGTACATCGTGATGTTCGGTCAAGGCTCGGGCTTGGTCGCCTCGCCGAGTCGTGGTGAGCCCAGCTTCTCCATTCGTCAGTTGGATCGTGCGGAGGTGTACTTCCGCACCAACGAAGAAGTGGAGTTGCTCGGCGGAGCGCGCCTGACCAGCGATGGTGGCCCGTTCATGCTCGATCATCCGCGGCCGCAGATTCTGCGTGTGCACAATCGCGGCAAGAGCGAAGGGCGCGTGGCCTTTCGCGACGAGGTGTATGTGCTCGACCCGGGCATGAGCGTGGATCTCGCCTTGCTGACCAGCGGGGGAGCTCCGTTCTCCGGCAATCCCGGTTTGCAAACGGTGGAAGGCCCGGGCTTTCCTTTGTCGTGGGCCGGAGCGGTCGATGTGCAGGCGAATCCCAATGCGGTGGTCGTGCGCTCGAGTGGTGAGCATGAGGTGCATGCGCTGGGCTTGAAGCTGCGCATGGACAGCGAGGAAACCGCGATTTTTGAGGGCAACCCGCCCGCCGCACCCATGCCTCCGGACCCCAAGACTCAGCCGGTCAAAAAACCATGACAAGCACCACCCAACCGTTTCCGCGTGTAGGTCCTGGTGAGGCTCCGCGCGTGCTCATCACCGGCGGGGCAGGCTTCTTGGGCAGCCATTTGTGCGAGCGTTTTCTCGCGCAAGGTTGGGAGGTGGTCTGCATGGACAACCTCGTCACGGGTGATCTGCGCAACATCGAGCATCTCTTCCGTGAGGCGCGTTTTCGTTTCGAACGTCGCGATGTCACCGAGTACATCCATGTGCCCGGACGGCTGGATGCGATCCTGCACTTCGCTTCACCCGCCTCGCCGATCGACTACTTGGAACTGCCGATCCAGACGCTGAAAGTTGGCTCGTTAGGCACGCACAAGGCTTTGGGCTTGGCGCGCGAGAAGCAGGCCCGCTTCCTGTTGGCGAGCACCAGCGAGTGCTATGGCGATCCGCTCGTGCACCCGCAAAGCGAAGACTACTGGGGCAATGTGAACCCCGTGGGACCGCGTGGTGTCTATGACGAGGCCAAGCGCTTCGCCGAGGCCATGACGATGGCCTACCACCGCTACCACGGCTTGGAGACGCGCATCGTGCGCATCTTCAACACCTACGGGCCACGCATGCGCTTGCGCGACGGGCGCGCGTTGCCGGCCTTCATGAGCCAAGCCCTGCGTGGCGAACCGTTGACTGTGTTTGGCGATGGCTCGCAGACGCGCTCGTTCTGCTATGTCGACGATCTGGTCGAAGGCATCTGGCGTCTGCTGCATTCCAACGAGGCGTTGCCTACGAACATCGGCAACCCGGTGGAGATGACCATTCTCCAGTTCGCTGAAGCTGTACGGCGTATCACGGGTTCGACTTCGCCTATCGAATTCCGACCGTTGCCGGTCGACGATCCCAAAGTGCGTCAACCGGACATCACCAAAGCGCGGCGCGTGTTGGGTTGGGAACCGCAAGTGGCGCTGGACGCGGGTTTGCGGCGCACGCTCGAGCACTTCCGCGGACGCGTGGCTACAGGAGACTGAGCATGTGCGGCATCGTGGGTGCAGTCAGCAGTGGAGCGCCGGTGCTGCGCGGCATCATCGATGGCTTGCGCATGTTGGAGTACCGTGGCTACGACTCGGCCGGTGTGGCTGCGCTGGATGCTGTGGGAGGTCTGGCGATTCGCCGCCGTGCCGGCCGTCTAGAGAACCTTGAGGCCGCGCTGGCCGATGGCTCGTTGGCTCAGGCGACCGCAGGCATCGGTCACACACGTTGGGCTACGCACGGCGCGCCCTCCGATGTGAATGCGCACCCGCACACGGATGTGCATGGTCGTGTGGCTTTGGTGCACAACGGTGTGCTGGAGAACTACGCGGAGTTGCGCGCGGAACTGTCGGCGCAAGGCGTGGTCTTTGCATCGGACAC
>JBILXQ010000270.1:0-4425 GCA_044378375.1 Planctomycetota bacterium | reverse complement strand
CGCACCCACCAGGTCCCAACGCAGGTCTTGGATGGCGATGGGTGTATCGCCGAGTGTGGTTGTCAGGTTCGCGCCGGACACCACACCGCCCTGTAGCTCAAGCAAGCCTCCTACCTCGCGCAGAGCAAAGCTGCCCGAGCGTAAGCCATTGCCACGCAGCGCAACTTGCCACTGCGTAGTGTTGGCGCTGGCCCCCAAGCGCATCTGGCCGGTCAGATCGACCTGTCCAGTAAACTGGACAGTCTGAGCGCCTGCGGCTGCATCCCACGCCTGCGCCAGGCACTCCCACACGCGCGGGTCCTTGGTGTCGACACCAGCGGCGCGCAGTTCGAGATCGCGCTCAGGCAAGGCCACTCGCGCACACACCCACGCCTCTTGCACACGCCCCAGAACCGGCCCCACGCGCACTGTGCTGGGCACGCCTTCGCGCGCTTCCACGACGCCAGTGCCGGCCAACACCTCTACATCCATAGGGAAGGCACGCGGCGTCAACACCAGTTTGGCTTCACCTGTTGCCGGCTCGACAATCGCTCGCGTCGTGCGCACAGCCGCGCGCCCATCACGCGTGCGCGACCACTCCAATTGCGCTGTACCACGCGGTTGCAGTTCGTCCATCGCCGCGCGCACATCGTCCAGACTCGCGGCCAAGACCGCCGCATCAGCTCCCTCGAGCACCACCGCAGGTGCGCGCGCCCAGATGTGCTGGACATCGTCCGTTTCCTGCACAGTGCGCGCATCGCCATCGTCCTCGGTCTGCAAACGTCCGCGCACATCTACCGTGCTGCCGCCTTCGGCCACAGCCTCCAACGCGAACGTGAGGCCACGCATCCCGAGACCATCCGAGCGGAACACGAGCGGCCCGTTGACCTTGCTCAACGGCAACGGGAGCTCATCCCAACGAGCCTGCATGTCGCGCAGTTGCAACTCGGCGCTGACCATCGTGGTCGTCGACTCGACAGTACGCCCCACGCGGACCTTTGCATCAATCGTGCCGCCACGCGGATGGTAAGGCAGCCAACTGTTCACGGGCACAGCGGAGGACAAGCCACGTAGCGCTGCTTCTGTGGTGGCATCGAAGGGCAGGGCATCCGCTTCGATGCGCACATCCCACTCGGGATTGCCGCGTCCAGGTGCAAACGGCGACGCATCGGGCGCATGCGTGCGCACATCACCGCGCGCGTGCAAGTTGATCAAGCCTGACTCATGACGCGAGAGCATCTCCGCACCGACAATGCCCACACGCAGCGTACGCGCCGCCTTGGAATCATGGTGGAACACAACGCGTCCATGCAGTTGTTCGATGGCCAGAGGAAAGCCTTCATCGAGCGCGCCCATAGCGCCGCTGGGCCAACCGCGGAAGGTCACCGCGGTCTCACCTTGCAGCTCAAGATCGGCTGCAACATGCGCGTCAGCCAAGGCACCTCCATGAGGTACACGCCATGCAGCGCGCAACTTGGCGGTACCGCGCGGTTCGAATGCGCTCCACTGCCGCAAGGCGAACAGGTCATCCGCCAATAGTTGCTTCAACGGCTCGCCAATCTCAAAGCGATCGCCGACCAGCCATGCAGCCGCTTGCTCGCTGCCGGCGTGCACACCACACACCATGCCACCGCGCACGGCACCCAAGCGTGTCGTACCCGAGTAGGCCGCCTCGAGGTCCAACGAGCGCAGCTCGGTCCACTCTGTCTCGACTTGCGGATGCCAGTCGGCGCGCAGGTCCAAAGCCAAGTCCTTGAGCGTTTCGCGCCCATCCAGCAGCGAGATGGATCCACCCGCCAAGCGTAAACCCAACTTGACTTGCGGCTCTTCGCCTTGCTTCAGCGGCACACGCCCGCGCAAGTCCAAGTCCAAGCGTACTTGTGGTGCCGCGGCCTTGATCGCCGCGAATGCTTGGGCATCGGGTAGCTCTTCCGAACGCAAGCGCAGCGCGGTCGCCGTCGCCCGCACCTCAAACGCTTGATCCGATTGCAGTTCGCCGCGCAGGAACACTGCTGCGCCGCGCGAGCCACCTCCGAGCGCGCCCGAGGGATCCAAGCGTCCCCACAGTTGCGGCCGACCATCGTCACCTGCACGCAACAGCACATGCAGCGCACCAAGCGGCACGCGTCCAATCGATTCGGAGCGTAGCGCGATCTCGATGCCGCGCAACTCGACTTCGGGCAGCAGCACTGTCGCTGGGTTGACAGCCTGCGTCGCATCACTCACGCCTTGCCACGCAACCAACAAGCGGCGCGACAAGTCAAAGCCGCCACCTTCAATCTTCGCGCGCACCAGACGCGGCGAGCCCGGGCCCAACAGGTCAAAGTCGAGCGTAGCCGCATCCACTCGTACGGTCGCGCCTTCAGGACCGACCTCTACGCCCTTCAACTCTAGGCGCGGTCGCAGCCACGACAATTGCAGCGTGTCGATGCGCACCTCCTCGATGGGGCGATTGAGCGTGCTGGCGATCCACCGCCGCGCGCCCCACGCCCACAAGCCGAGCGATTCGGCCAAGGCCAAGACCGCGGCCAGCGCCATCACGGCCCAACCCGCGCGCACAGCCCAGCGCAACAGCGCGCGTCCTAACCGCTTCATAGTCCCAATCGTCTCATACCCATCAAAATTAGGGGTTGCGCATGGGCGCTGCAGGCGCGCTCCAGCGCTGTGGCAGAGCAGCCGGCGGCATAGCCGGAAGGACCAGCTCGGTGCCGCCCGTGTACACACGCTTCACGCGCTTGCCGACATGGCAAGTCACCTCGTAACCAATCGTACCAGCATGCGCGGCGATCTCCTCCGCGCTGATCGACTCGTGCCCATCGCGGCCGATGATCGTGACCACATCGCCCACTTGCACGCCACCAATGTGGCCTACATCGATGGTGGTGTAGTCCATCGACACGCGCCCCACGATGGGAGCGCGACGACCGCGCACTAACACCTCGGCCTTGTTGCCTACACGCCACGGCACGCCATCGTTGTAGCCCAGCGGCAAGGTCGCAATGCGCGTGGGACGCGGCGCGCGCCAGGTCGAGCTGTAGCCGACCGCATAGCCCTGCGGGATGTCCTTGAGGAACACGACCTGACTGCGCAGCGACATCGCCGGCGACAGCTCATCCACACCCGGCATGTCCGCGGCCATCACGCCGTAGGCGCTGATGCCCGGGCGCACCGTGTCGTAGCGCGGGCGCAGATCCGTGAACAGCGCCGCGCTGTTCGCCATGTGAATCCAACCGGACAAGAGGCGCTGCTCGCGGCCTTCGCGCAACACACCTTCGAAGAGGCGCTGCTGTTCGTGCGTGCTTGCGGCCAGCGCTCCATCAGGGGCACTGATGTGCGTCATCACACCTGCGAGTTCAAGGTGTCCACTTTGCTTGACTTCGCGCATCAGCTCGATGGCGCGGTGCGGCAGCACGCCCAAGCGCCCCATGCCTGTATCGATGTTCAAGTGCAGCTTGGCCTTGAGGCCCAAACGCTTCGACAATTCCTGCAGTTTGGCGCGCCTATCCGACGAGTGCAGCGCCATGTGCACATCGTTGCGCAGGCACTCATCCATCTCATCATCGATGAGCGTGCCCAACACCAAGATCGGGGCACGCACACCCGATGCGCGCAGCTCCAACGCTTCCGCGCTGCTGCCGACTCCGAGCGCGCCTACGCCGCAGCGCAGCGCATGGTGCGCCAAGGCGACAGCGCCATGTCCATACGCATCCGCTTTGACGACGAACATGATGCGCGTCTGCGGCCCTGCGCGTCGGCGAATGACAGCGAGGTTGCGAGTGACTGCATCGAGATCGACTTCGGCCCAGACTCTGTGCGCGTTCACGCAGTCGAGCCTAGCTATCTGCGCAAGCAGGTTCCATCCGCCAGATGCACTCAACGCTTGCGCGTCGTCGGCACGAAGTCGCGCAGGTACAGCGGCTGCAACTCAGCGAGCGGCGTGTGCTGGCCACGAGCGGCGCGCGCCATGCCAAGCTCCAACAAGGCCGCAGCGCGCGGCGGGCGCACCGTGCTGCAGCGCGCACGCAACGCTGGCTCAAAGCCACACAGGTCCGGAACGGTGGCATCGACCAACACGCGCCCCTCGAGCGCGACATGGGCGCGTGCCTCGGCGATCGGCAACCATTGCGGCGCTTGCACCACCGCGATCTCGGTCACACCGGCTTGAAGCACGCGTCGGTAGCTCGCCAGCGTGACACCTTGCGAGCGCGCATCCAGCACGATCGTCAGCAGCTCGCCTTCGGCCCCCAGTTCCCAGCACAAGGCTTCCCCCGAGGGGATGCCCAAGGCTTGCGCGTGTGCCGCCCGGCAGATGCCTAAGGCGCTGGCGATCGCGACGCGCAGACCGGTGTAGCTGCCAGGTCCCGTTCCGACGACGACTAGGGTCGTTGCCCGCGGCTCGCTCCCGAGTTCGCGCACCAGCTCGTCCACCGCCGGCAACAGGTCCGA
>JBILXQ010000022.1:0-16145 GCA_044378375.1 Planctomycetota bacterium | reverse complement strand
GTGCGGGGCTCGGCGAAACGGGACTGTGCGTGGTGATGGAGGAACTGACGCAGGCTTGCTTTGCCACTGCGGTCACCTTTGGCGCGCACGCCTCCATTGGCACGATGAGTGTGCTGGTTGGCGGCAGTCCCGAGCAAAAGCAGCACTGGCTGCCCAAGATGGCGAACGGCGAGGTGCTGGGTTGCTATGCCCTGTCGGAGGCCAACGCTGGTTCCGATCCGGCGGCGATGACGACCAAGGCTGTGCGCGTCGACGGCGGCTGGCGCATCGATGGCGAGAAGGTGTGGATCACGAGCGGCGACATGGCGGATCTCGTGACCGTGTTCGCTCTGACCGATCCCAGTGCCGGGGCGCGCGGTGTGACGGCATTCTTGGTGCCGAAGGGCACACCTGGGCTCTCGGTAGGCAAGCGCGAAGAGAAGATGGGCCAACGCGGCAGCTCGACCGTGGTGTTGGCCTTTGATCAATGTGTGGTGCCCGATGCTATGCGCCTCGGCGCGGTGGGCGAGGGCTTCAAGATTGCGATGGCGACGTTGGATCGCGGTCGTTTGGCGCTCGGTGCCAACTGTTTGGGTTGCGCGAAGGAAGCGCAGCGCCTGTCGGTGGACTGGGCCAAAACGCGTGTCGCCTTTGGCAAGCCGATTGCCGAGCACCAGATGATTGCCGCGATGCTGGCTGATAGCGCGACGGATATCTACGCGATGGAGGCCATGGTCTACCGCACCGCTTCGATGTGCGATGCGCATGTGCCGTACTCGCGCGAATCAGCCATGACCAAGCTGTTCTGCAGCGAGGCTCTCGACCGCGTCGTCGATCGAGCGGTGCAGATCCACGGTGGCATGGGCTACTCGGCCGAGTACAAGATCGAGCAGCTGTACCGCGATGCGCGCGTCACCCGCATCTACGAGGGCACCAGCGAGATCCAGCGCCTAGTGATTGCCCGGGATGTGTTGAAGAAGGGCCTGTAAAGTTTACTTGACAGGCTTGCGCGCCGCCGGGCTAGGGCAAGAACGTGTGCACGCCTTCGTGATCTTGAGCGATCCACTTGGGCAACGAGTTATCCTCGCCCACGGCAATGCAGTGGATGCGCACGCGGCGCGAGCGATTCCAGCGCTGCAACTCTTCACGAATCGCGATGGCTTCGGTCTCCGTGCCAATCGTGGGTGTGCCATCGGTCATAAAGCAGATGGTGTCCACATCTGGGTCCTCGAACGCTCGCGCGAAGGCGTCGTAGATGTTGGTGCTGCCGCCGACCACCAGCTTGCGCACCTGCTCGGTCGCATCGCTACGCAGCAGCTCGGGGCGCTTCTTGTACTTGGGGCTCACGCACACGGCCAAGCTGTCCAACCAAGGATAGACACCGTCGTGGAAGCCGATGATGTTGAACCACGAGCCGGCGGGCATGCTGTCCACTAACTGCAACAGCTCGGTCTTGGCTACATCGATGCGCAGGCGGCCCGCACTGCCCGCACTCTTGGACGGTTCGTTCATCGAGCCGGACAAGTCGACGATGTAGATCGTGCGGCGTGAGACGACTTCGATGCCATAGAACTTGGCCGCTTGGTGGCCTGTGCCCAAGGTCGGTCCAGCTGGCGCAGGTTGGGTCTTAGGCGCTGCGCTGGAAGTCGGTGCTTGCCAATCCGCTTGGTGGTTCGCCCACCACGTGGACCATTCCTGCGCCGTGTCAAAGCGCCCCATGCCCGTCAACTGTCCCAGCACGCTGTCAAGATCTCCTGACAGGCGCGAACCGGGCTCTTCTTGGGCTAGTCGGGCGACCAGCGCATCCATCGCACCGCGCGTCGGATTGCGGCTGAGCCACTGCAAGGCCAGCACGCGCAGCGACCACGACTCGGCTTGCAGGGCCCGCAAGGCCAACGGCAAGCGACGCGCATCGTCGCTGCCCAACAACACGGCCAGCGCTGCGCGTTGGCGTGTGGCGTCCTTGTCGCTGCTGCTCCATGCCTCCAGTTGTGTTTCCCACGCTGGCCAGGCCGGGCTATCGCGGCGCAAGGTGCTGACGGCACGCAGCGCAGGCTCCAAGCCCTCGCGATCTTTGCCCTTCGCTACCAGATCGCTCAAGCGCTCGGCCGCCGGCGCGTGTGACTGCCGCTCCAACAACTCAATGGCTTCGCAACGCACGCGAGGCTCTTTGTCATTCACCAAGCGCAAGGCGCTGTCCCACACGATGGGGAACGCATGTCCTCGCGCCGCGCGCAGCGCATGCAAGCGTGCGTAGGTGTCGCCGCGCAGCATCAACGGCGCCAAATACTTCGCGGTGGCTTCGTCACCACAGGTGGCGATGGCTTCGGCGCCTACGCGGCGCAACCACGCAGGAAACTTGGGGTCGACAATGACCGCATCCAAGGCCTTGGCCGCGTCAGCACAGCGGCCTTCAGCCTTGGCCGCCGACATGTAGGCGCGAATGGCCGTGGCCCGTTCGGTGCCGTTCGCCTTTGCGTCCGCGACGACACCTAGGTCGGCAACAACCGGCAGGCAGTACAGCAGTACGGCCGACAGGATCACGCGCGTTATTCGATGAAGCGGTGTTCGCCGCCGTTGTCCGAGCTGATCCACTGCAACAGCGGGAAGTTGTCGCCCACTGCCACCGTGTGGATGCGCACACCACGCCCCGCGTTCCAGCGGCGCACGGCCTCGCGAATCGCAGTGGGATCCGTCTCTTTGCCCGCTGTCGGCTGGCCGTCCGTCAGGAAGAAGATCGTGTCCACATCGGGATCTTCGAAGGCCAGCTCAAACGCGTCGTAGATGTTCGTCGCACCGTTGGCACCTTGGCGTTGGACATACTCCTTAGCCTTCTGGCGCAACTCAGCGTCGTGCTTCTTGACCTTCTCTTCGTCCTTCTTGGCTTCCTTCTCGTCCTTGGGCTTCTCTTGACCACCACCGGTCGAAGGACCGCCCTTGGGCTTGCGCTTGCCGGTGCTGGGCTTCTCGCCCGAGGCTTCGGCCAGATTCTCCAGCCACTGCTCGACGCCGGTGGAGAAGGTGACCATGTTGAACCACGAGCCTTGCGGCAACTCGTCGATCAGCTTGATCAGCTCGTCCTTGGCGACATCGACGCGCGGACGGCCACCATAGTCAGGGTTCTTGGTCGGCTCGTTCATCGAGCCCGAGATGTCGATGATGAAGACGGCGCGCTTGGTCTCGACTTGGATGCCATAGAACTTGGCATGCACACCGCCGGTGCCGAGCGCGGGCTCTTCTTCCTTGGTCTTGCGTGTGCCCACCGCGCCCGAGTTCTTCGGGAACTCGAAGCCTGCTTCCGAGTTCTTCCACCAAGTGGACCACTCTTCCGCGGTTTCCCAGCGCGTCATGCCGGTCATGCGACCGAGCGCATCATCAATGTCGCCAAAGACGCGCGTACCTTCCTGTTCCTTGCCCAAGCGCTCGATGAGCACGGTCACAGCCTTCTTGGTCTTGGCGCGTTCCATCCAACCGGCCGCGATGGCACGCGTGCTCCAGTCGTCGTGGTTCAACAAGCCAGTGAAGAAGTCAAAGCGTGATGCGTCTTTGTTCTCAGCCAGCACTTGCAGCGCGCTGCGGCGCAACTCGGGCACCGGCGAGCCGGCGTAGCCCATCAACTTGCCTTCCCACTCGGTCCAGCGCGCGCCGCCCTTCAAGAACTGCGACACGCCGCGCACGCAGGTGCCAATCAAGCTCGTGTCCTTGCCCTTGGCGAGGATCTCTTCGAGCTTCGGCACACAGGCTTCCACTTTGTGATCGATCAGCAGCTCGAGCGCTTCGCCGCGCAGGCGCTCTTCCTTGTCGGAGAGCATCTTCAAGGCTGCATCCGCCACGGCAGGTGTCTTGAAGCCGCGCGCCGCACGCACAAAGAAGAGGCGATCCTCGGTCTGGCCCTTGCTCATGCCAGCGGCCACGATCTTGCCGGTCTTCTCGTCGCCGCACGAGCCCACGGCGTCGGCGATGACGCGGCCCAGGTCCGGGGGCGTGGTCGGCTTCATGCCAATGTCGATCAGCTTGGCAGCCACTTCATGGCAGGCCCCGGCCGCTTTGGCGCGCGTGCAGATGGCGCGCGCTGCGGTCGCACGCGCCGGCGGCGGCGCGTTGATGTCCTCGACTGTGGCCCAGTCTTCCTTGTCGCCCGGCACGAGCGTGGCGGCCAAGGTTGCCGGAGCGGCGAAGGTCGCCGAGACCAAGAGCAGGGGCACGCAGAGCGTGAGCAGGCGGTGCACTAGGCGCATGCGCTTAGTGTAGGGGGGCCATGCCCCCTGCGGTAGGGTGGACGCTCAGAAGGTGGGGAGGTAGACTGTTCGCCCCTTTGAGCGCAACCATGGCTGCCCCCTCCACTCCGCCTGCCACCTCTGGAGCTTCCGCCGTAGGCACCGTCGTGGTGCTGGCCGCGGGCATGGGCAAGCGCATGCTGAGCGAGCGGCCCAAGGTGCTGCACGAGGCCTGCGGGCGTCCGATGCTCGCATGGGTGCTGGACGCGGCTCGCGAGCTGCAACCGCAGCGCATCGTGGTGGTCGTCGGCCACGGCGCCGACGAGGTCAAGGCGGCGGTGGCCAAGTCGTGTGGCGGTGTCGCGGATGTGACCTTTGTGGTCCAGCAGCCGCAGCTCGGTACCGGGCACGCACTGCAAGTGTGCTTGCCGGCGTTGGGCACGGATCCCGGCGTGACGGTGGTGCTGTACGGCGACATGCCTTGCTTGCGCGGCAGCACCGTGGCGCAGCTGGCGGCGGCACGCCCCGTGGGCGGCATGAGCCTTTTGACCGCGGTGCCCGATGAACCGCGCGGCTTTGGCCGCATCGTGCGCGACGAGCACAACCGCGTGCAGCGCATCGTCGAGGAGAAAGACGCCGATGCGGCGATTCGCGCCATCGACGAAGTGAACATGGGCGTGTACGCCTTCGATGGCCGCGTTTTGGTGGAGGAGCTGCCCAAGCTCTCCAACGCCAACGCACAGAAGGAGTACTACCTAACCGACGTGCTGGCCGCCTTTGTGCGCCGCGGCTTGCCGGTCGAGAGCGTGGAGCTTGAGGACTTGGAAGAGTCCTTGGGCGTCAACACGCTGCAGCACTTGGCCGAGGCGCGCTGGGCTTTGCAGGCGCGCATCTTGGAAGGCCACATGGCGCGCGGCGTGCAGATCGAAGATCCGGCGACGGCGGTCATCGAACATGGCGTGCAGATCGGTGTCGGCACCAAGATCCTGCCGTTTGTCGTGCTGCGCGCTGGTGTGACGGTTGGCGCTCACTGTGAAGTGGGCCCGTTCACGCACCTGCGGGCGGGGACGGTGCTGCGCGACGGGGCCGAGATCGGCAACTTCTGCGAAGCCAAGAACACGGACCTTGGTGAACACGCCAAGGCCAAGCACCTCGCGTACCTCGGCGATGCCACGATTGGCGCCAAGGCCAACATCGGCGCCGGGACGATCTTCGCCAACTACGACGGCAAGCTCAAACACAAGAGCGTGGTGGGCGAACGCGCCTTCATCGGCTCGGGCACGGTGATTGTGGCCCCGAACACGATCCCCGCCGGAGCCACCACCGGCGCCGGGGCGGTGGTCGCCAAGAACGCGCCCATGCAAGCGGGCGAGACCTGGGTCGGTTTGCCGGCCAAGAAGCATCACAAGAAGGGCGCAGGTTGAGGCCATGTCGATCTACAGCGAGAAGATCACGCTCATCACTGGAACGGCGCATCCGGCTCTAGCGCAGGGGATCTCGACGCACCTGTCGATCCCGCTCGCCAAGGCTCATGTGGGGCGCTTCCCCGATGGCGAGATCGACATCAAGATCATGGACGACTTGCGCGGCACAGACTGCTTTGTGCTGCAGCCCACCTGCCCGCCGGTGCAGGAGAACTGGGTCGAGTTGCTGCTGCTGATCGACTCGTTGCGCCGTGCGTCGGCGGGCCGCATCACCGCCGTGATCCCGTACTACGGCTACGCGCGCAAGGATCGCAAAGACGAAGGCCGCGTTCCGATCAGCGCCAAGGTTGTGGCCAACACGCTGGTGGGCGCGGGTGCGCAGCGCGTGCTGGCGCTCGACATGCACGCCGCGCAAATCCAAGGCTTCTTCGACATTCCTGTCGATCACTTGTATGCCAAGCCGCCGCTCTTGGAGGCTGTCAAAAAGATTGGCATGGAGCGGCCGATGGTGGTGAGCCCCGATGTGGGCGGCATCAAGATGGCGCGCGCCTACGCCAAGTCGCTCGACAACGCCGACCTCGCCATTGTCGACAAGCGTCGCATCAGCGGCTCGCAAATCGCCGTCGAGCACGTCATCGGTGATGTCAGCGGGCGCAATGTCCTGATCGTCGATGACATGATTTCTACCGGTGGATCGATCTCGGAAGCCGCGCGCGTTGTGCGTGACCACGGCGCCAAGACGATCTGCATCGCAGCCACGCACGGTGTGCTGTGTGGTCCGGCCGTGGAGCGCCTCGATGCGGCTCCGGTCGACAAAGTGTTGATCACCGACTCGGTGCCGCCGAAGGCTAAGCTGCCGGCGAAAATCGAGATCGTGACGGTGGCACCGCTGCTTGCGCGTGCCATTGCCAACATTCACCGCAACGAATCGGTGAGCTCCCTCTTCCTCGAACCCTGACAGCAACGAAAGGTAGACGCCCGCTTGGTCCGCTCGAGGGACGGACAACAGAACCATCCGGGCAAGGAAACGCATCATGAGTAAGGAAATCGCCAACTTGAAGGCCGAGCTGCGTGCCAAGCTCGGCACCCGCCACGCCCGTGCTTTGCGCGCGGAAGGCAAGATTCCGTGCGCCATCGGCGCGGTCGGCGGCCAGCCGCACGCGGATGTGGCCATCGTCGAGCACGACTTCCTGGCCACGCGCCGTCGTCACGCGCACTTGTACGAGCTCGAGTGTGGTGGCCAGAAGCACCTCGCCGTTGTGCGCGAACTGGCGTGGGACACCTTCGGTGAGAAGATCACGCACATCGACTTCAAGCGCGTGCAGCGCGATGTCGCCACGGAAGCGGATGTCGAGCTGATCTTCGTGGGCACGCCCAAGGGCGGTCTGCTCAACCACCTCGTCACGCACGTCACCGTGCGCTGCTTGCCGCTGGACATTCCCGACAGCATCGAAGTGTCGGTGGCCGGCCTCGAGCTCGGCGGTTCGATCCAAGGCAAGGACCTCAAGATCCCCAAGGGCGTCGAGCTGTTGTTCGGTGCCGAAGCCAAGGTCGCGGTCGTCGTGGCCGCCAAGGAAGAAGCTGCCCCGGCCCCGGCCGAGGGTGCTGCTGCTCCGGCTGCGGAAACCAAGGCCTGATAGCGGCTTAAGTCAGCTACTGGCAAACATTTGCGCGCGGTTCGTGCGGGGAGTCTCCTCGCCGGGCCGCGCGCTCGTTATGATCTTCGCCCCTCCGTGCCGCGCGGTACGCGGGCAAGAACTGGAGGCCGAGCGTGGTGTACGAGCGAGTCGTCGTCGGTTTGGGTAATCCCGGACCTGAGTACGACTGGACCCGGCACAACGTGGGCTTTCAGGTGCTTGACCTGTTGGCAGCGCGTTGCGGAGCGATCTTTGCGAATGCATCCCGTCTGGAAGGCTTTGCAGGCAAGCGTTGCTTCACTTGGTGTGCTCGCAAGAGCGCGCTGTTGGTGAAGCCGACGACCTACATGAACCTTTCGGGTGAAGCCGTGGCCGCCGTGCAGCAATACACAGGTGTTCCCAGTGAGTCGATCCTCGTCGTCTACGACGATTTCGACCTCGATTTGGGGCGCTTGCGCATCCGCGCGCAAGGTGGACCCGGCACGCACAACGGCATGCGTTCCATCGTGAACGGACTGACTGCAAATGGACTGGGGACCGACCGCTTTCCGCGCTTGCGCGTGGGAATCGGGCCGCCCCCGACCGACGCGGCGCGTCATGTGCTTGCCAAGTTCTCAGAACGCGAGCGCGCAGAGGTGGAGATTTCGATCGCGGAAGCGAGCGATGCCATCGAAGCGTGGCTCGACGGAGAACCGATCGAGCGCGTAATGACGCGGTTCCACAGCCGCTGGAACTGAGGGTGCTCTACGTGGAGCCCCCGCACCGGCCCCAAAAGGAGAAGAAGGACCTGATGAAAACGAAAATCTACGAATCGATGGTACTCCTGGACAACGCCTTGGTGCGGGAGGACTGGAAGAAGGCCAAGGCCACGGTTACGGACACGCTGACCAAGTATGGTGCCAGCATCGTCACGTGCCGCCGTTATGACGAGAAGAAGCTCGCCTACCAGATCAAGGGCAAGAATCGTGGCACCTTCGTGATGTGCTACTTCACCCTCGAGAAGGACACGATGGCCGAGATCCGTCGTGAATGGGAACTGAACGAGAAGGTCCTGCGCAGCTTGATCCTGCGCGTGGAAGAAGTCCCGGCCACCGAGCACGAGCTCGCAGCGGCCGAGAACAACGCGGACTTCGTGGTGCCGGCCCCGCCGCCGGACGACATGGTCGAAGAAGAGGAGCCGATCATCGATCCGGTTCCGCTCGACGAGATCATGGTGCCCGACCTCAACGACGTGGACCTCGATTCCAAGGCCTAAGGCCACAGCACATCCATCTAGGAACAACTACACATGGCACAACAACGCCGCGCACCCGCGCCGCCCATCTCGGGCAAGTACTGCGAAGACCACATGCCCGACTACAAGGATGTCGAGCATCTCAAGAAGTTCCTTTCGGCCCACGGGCAGATCCTGTCGCGCAAGCGTTCGGGGTACTGCACGCAGTGCCAAAAGGCTCTCAAGCTGGCCATCAAGCGCGCCCGTCACATGGCGCTCCTGCCCTTCGTGGGCTGATCGGAGAACCTAAGAACATGGCACGCAATATCGAATTGCTCCTGCGCGAAACGGTCGAGTACGTGGGCAAAGTGGGCGACATCGTCAAGGTGTCGCCGGGCTACGCCCGCAACTTCCTCATGCCGCGCAAGCTGGCCGTGGAAGCGACCGAAGACAACAAGAAGGCAATGGCGCGCCGTCGTGCGCGTTGGGATGCCGAAGAAGCTGCCCGCACGAAGGCCTGGTCGGATCGTCTCGCCGCTTTGACGGGCGTTTCGGTTACCACTGCCGAGCGCGCGGACGACAGCGGCCACCTGTATGGCTCCGTGAACGCGGGCGCCATCGTGGCTCTGTTGGCGGCTAAGGGTCACCAGGTCACGGAGAAGGATGTGCGTCTCGATGCGCCGTTGAAGACGGTGGGCGAGCACGCAGTCAAGATCCACGTGCATGGCGACATGGAAGCGACGATCACGGTCGTCGTGACTGCTGCCACGGCCTGAGCCGTCGGCGAGTGATTGCACCTGCGGGGCCGCGTCGGGCACGACCGACGCGGCCCCGAGCTTTGGAGTGCTGTTTTTCCGTACTCGCCTCGCGTGGGTCCGGTGCTTACTCTCTAGGACCCCGCCATGAGCCAAGCCCGCATTCCGCCGCATAATCTGGACGCCGAGCGCGCCTTGCTCGGGGCCTTGTTGGTTGAGCCCGATCGCGTGGCCGAGACCGTCGAGAAGCTCTCTTCGGAGGACTTCTTTGATCCGCGGCATGCGGCCGTGTTTGACGCGATCTCTACGCTCGCCAGTCGCGGTGTGGCCGTCGAATTGGTGACGACGCTGGAACAGGTGACGGCGATGGGCAAATCGGTCGGTGGCATGGCCTGGCTGATCGAGTTGACGCACACCGTGAGCTCGGCTGCACACTTGCGCCACCACACGAAGATCGTTCACGAGACCTCGCTGCTGCGCAAGCTGATCCGCGAGTCGGGCGAGATCATCGCGCAAGCCTACGAAACGCGCCCTGATGGTGATGCGGTGCGCGAGTTGGTCTCGGCTTCCGAAGACCGCATGTTCAAGGTGAACAGCGGTGGCGGCGGCAGCGAAGTGCTCTCGATGGAGGCCGCCGTGGGCGAAGCCTTCAAGCGCATCGATTCCTCGACGCATCGCAGCGGGTTGACTGGCTTGCCCAGCGGTTTCTACGACTTGGATGAGCTGCTGTGCGGCTTCAACGCGGGCGAGATGATCGTGGTGGCTGCGCGCCCTTCCATGGGCAAGACGGCCTTCATTCTGAACTGCATGGATCACGCCGCGGATCCTGACCATCGTCCGGATTGGTTGGACCGTCCTGCGTCGGTGCTGTTCTTCAGCTTGGAGATGGGTCATCAATCGATCGTGCGACGCATGCTGTGCTCGCGTGCGCGCGTCGATGCGCACAAGTTGCGCACAGGCAACATTGCCACCGATGACTACGGCGAGTTGTCGCGTGCGGCGGGTGAGTTGTCGAAGATGAAGCTCTTCATCGACGACACGCCCGGCATCAGCGTGTCGACCATGCGCAGCCGCGCCAAGCGCGTGAAGAGCGAGCATGGCTTGCACATGATCGTTGTCGACTACTTGCAGTTGATGACGCAGCCCAAGGCCGAGAGCCGCCAACAGGAAATCAGCCAGATTTCGCGCTCGTTGAAGGAGTTGGCGCGCGAGCTGGAAGTGCCCTTGATCGCCTTGTCGCAGCTGTCGCGCGCTGTCGAGTCGCGCGACAACAAGCGGCCGCAATTGGCGGACTTGCGCGAGTCTGGCTCCATCGAACAGGACGCGGACGTTGTGCTGCTCTTGTATCGCGATGAGTACTACAACCGCGATAACCCCGAGAATAAGGGCCTCGCGGAGATCATCTGTGCCAAGCAGCGTAACGGTCCCACTGGCGATGTGGTGCTGAACTTCAATGGCTCGATGATGCGCTTCGAGAACCGTGCAATCTCCGCCGCGGAGCCGTTTGGTGGCTGACTACGCGCGTCTACGCTGCGCAGTCGCCCTCCTGTGCCTGCAGGCGGTGGCTGCCCCGCTGTACGCGCAACAACGCGAGCTGCCCAAGGTGCTGGCGATCTCTGTCGAGGGCGAGCGTCGCTACCGTGAGGATCAGTTGCTGGCCGCGCTCGGCGTGCAAGTGGGCGCTACGCTCGATGATCAGGTGGTGTCGCGCGGCGTTGAGACGCTGTGGAATGCCTTCAAAGTGCGCGCCAATGTCGAGCTCCGCCAAGTGGACGGGGGAGTGGAGTTGCGCCTTGTCGTGTCGGAGATGAATGTTGATCTTGAGCCGCGCTTTGCCGGCAATGATGCGATCGACAAGGACACGCTGCTGAAGTGGGCGCTGCTCGAAGAACGCGGTGAGCTGTTCCTCTTCCAAGCAGAGCGCGTGCGCCAACGCTTGCTCGAAGGCTATCTGCGCGAGGGCTATTGGTACGCCGAGGTCGACATCGTGCGCCGTGGCGAGGTCGAAGGAGAGGGCGTTGACGGTCCTGCCGATGTGATCTTCGAGATCCGCGAGGGCCCGCAAGTCAACGTCTCCGAGGTCGTGCTGCACGGCAATGACAGCATGCGCGATCGCGGCATGTGGTTCTGGAAGGACGGCCTGACCAAGTTCGCCTCGGTGCAACTGACCGGTCCTTCTTTGCTGGATTGGAACGGTGAGCCCTTCGTGCAGGAGACGCTGGAAGCAGACCTGCTTGCGATGCGCGAGGTCTACCGCGAGCGTGGCTGGTTGGATGCCGTTGTTGCGGTGGATCGCTTGGAGTTCAGCGAGGATCGCACGCGCGTCACGGTACATGTGCGTGTGGATGAAGGACGCCGCTACACGGTGTCCTCACTCGCCGTGAAAGCGGTCGAAGAGCAGGTCGACACGCTCACGAATCAGCGCGTGGAAGTGGAAGTGCCGCTGCTGTTCCCTGCCGCCGAGTTGCTAGACCTGTGCAGCACCAAGCTCGGCGGCTTTTGGGACAAGACAACGCGCGTCGACGATGTCGAGTCCATCCGCGAGTACTACGGTGATCGCGGCTACTTGTCGCACCCCACCTTGGGTGATGACTCGTTCCAGTTTCTAGATCCTGATCTCGTCGTCGATCCGGCCAACGCCAGCGTGCAAGTCGTCTACAAGTTGCGTCAGGGCCGCAAGCGCTGGATTCGTGAGATCCTCTTCAAAGGGGCAACGCACACGCGTGATCGCGTCATGCGCCGCACCTCCGATGCGATGCCGGGTGAGGTGGCAGACCTAGCCGAGATTCGGCGCACGCTCTCGCGGTTGTATTCCACGGGCTACTTCAATGACGAGTTCGCGCCCTTAGATCACCGCGATCCGACCTTCAGCTTCCGTTCTACTCCCGATCCCAACTTTGTGGACGTGGAGTTCGAGGTTGAGGAAGGCCGCGTCGTCAACATGCAGGTGCAGGGCGGGGTCGATAGCAACAACGGCCTGTTTGGCCGCATTTCGCTGTCGATGCGTAACTTTGATGTGACAGCCTTGCCGTCGAGTCTGGGCTCGACCTT
Organism: Planctomycetota bacterium; assembly: GCA_044378375.1. Taxonomy (GTDB): domain Bacteria; phylum Planctomycetota; class UBA1135; order UBA1135; genus SXXH01. The sequence continues at coordinate 3,869 of JBILXQ010000022.1, read as the reverse complement.
CACCGAGCTGTACGACAAGGAAGCCTTTCACGGTGCAGGCCAAGTGCTCGAGATCGAGTACATGCCCGGCACGGTGTTGGACGCGTACTCGTTCCGCTTCCTTGAGCCTGACATCTTCCGCACGCACTTTGATCGCACCAGCATGGAGCTGCGTCTCGATCACCGTCAGCGCGGCTTCCGGTTCTACGACGAAGAGCGCTTTGAACAACGCGTGCGCTTCAGCCGCGAGTTTGGTCGCGAGCTGGATGTGTCGGCCGGTGTGATCGCCTCGCGCTTGGATGTGGATGATCTCGACGGTGTGCCGCAAACGGGCATCATCAGTCCCTCGGACACTCCGCTGCCGAGCTCGATTTATCAGCAGATCGGACGCACCAATCTCTACGGCCCCACGCTGGATGTGTCGTGGACCGACTTGGATGTGGCGATCAATCCGCGCGAAGGCGTGAAGGGCGTGCTGCGCAACACTTGGTACGGACCCTTCGGCGGCGACGCGGAGTTCTTCAAGTCGCGCTTCGATGGCGACCTGTATTGGAAGTTGCGCCGTGCTTCGGACGATGAGGTCGTGCCGAGCTTCCACTTGGGGCTCGGTCTCGGTCTCGCGGCCCCCTACGGCGACACGGAGGAAGTGCCGTACACCGAGCGCTTCCAGTTGGGTGGCTCACGCATCTTGCGCGGCTTTGCCTTCCGCGGCGTGGGCCCCAACAACGGCGAGAACCCGTTGGGCGGCGAGACGACCTTCGACCTGACATTGGAGTACCGTCACCCGCTGTACTCCGTGGTGCAGCCCGGGACCTACAAGGAAGTGGAGACCTTCCGCCTGACGCTGTTCAGCGACTGGGGCCTCTTGGATCCCAAGGCCTACGAGATGGACTTCAGCGAGACGCGCGCCACCTGGGGCTTCGGCGTGGGGATGGTGACACCGTTCCCCGTCAGCTTGAACTTCGGTTTCCCGATCCTTGAAGGGGAAGGGGACCGCAAGCAGGTGTTCTCGTTCTCGCTGCTGAACTTGTCGTTCTGATCCGGCCTTCCGAGCCTGCAAGTTGACGGCGCCGCGGCCAACAGGCAACCTAAGTGACGCGTGAGACCGCTCAGTAGGTCGCACGCATGTGGTCCAGAGTCTGGAGCCGCGCATGAGCCTGCCCCTTACTAGTCTGCCCCTCTCGCGTTTGGCCGAGCTGATCGGTGCCGAGCTCGAGGGTGATGGTGCCCTTGTGGTCGAAGGATTGTCGACGTTGAGCGAGGCGGGCCCGCGCGAGGTGACCTTCCTCGCCAATGAGCGCTACCGCCCCCAGCTCGCGACCACGCGTGCTGTTGCCGTGGTGGTGCGGCGCGATGAGCCTCGCGGTGCGTGTGGTGCCGCGTTCTTGCGTGTCGCCGATCCCAACCGCGCCTTCACGCAGGTCATCAAAGCCTTCGCGCCGACATTCGACCGTCCTGCGCCGGGCGTGCACGCTTCCGCAGCGGTGCATCCCACCGCAGAGGTGCATGCAACCGCGAGTGTAGGCCCACACTGTGTCGTTGAAGCGCAGGCACGCATCGGCGCCGGTGCGGTGCTGCGTGCGCAGGTGTTCGTGGGTGCGCACGCTGTCGTGGGCAATGACTGCTTTGTGCAACCGCTGGTCACCATCTACGAGCGCGTGGTCTTGGGAGCGCGCGTGGTGGTGCATGCCGGTACTGTGCTGGGAGCCGAAGGCTTTGGTTGGGAGCCCACGCGCGCCGGTTGGGACAAGATCCCGCAGTGCGGCACGGTGATTGTGGAAGAGGATGTGGAGATTGGCGCCAACTGTGCCGTGGATCGCGCACGCTTTGGTGCTACGCGCATCTGCAAGGGTGCCAAGCTCGACAACCTGGTGCATGTGGCCCACAACGTGGTGGTGGGGCCCAATGCGCTGTTGGTAGCTCAAGTGGGAATCGCAGGCTCCTCCAAGATTGGTGAGCGCGCGATTCTTGCCGGTCAAGTAGGTGTAGGTGGTCACGCCACCATCGGCGCTGGTGCTCGCGTGGGCGGCCAAGCTGGTGTGTTTGGCGATGTGCCCGCGGGCGAAGACTGGGCCGGTTGGCCTGCGCGTCCCAAAGCGCAGACCATGCGCTCCGCCGCGCTCGTGGCGCGCTTGCCGGAACTCTCTGCACGGCTCAAGGCTCTGGAACAAGAGGTGGCGCACCTGCGCCACCTAACGAAGGACGCACCATGATTCGCAAACAACGCACCTTGCGTACCCCGGTAGAGTTCTCGGGGCCCGGTCTGCACTCGGGGGAAGTCGTGCGCGCGCGCATGCTGCCGGCGCCGGTGGATCACGGCGTGGAGTTCCTGCGCACGGACATTGCTGGTTCGGAGCCGATCCCCGCGACGATCGCGTACCACTCGCAGAAGGATCGCCGCACGCGCTTGGCGCGTGATGGGGCCGAGGTCGAGACCGTCGAGCACATGCTCGCGGTGTGCGCGGGCCTCGGTCTGGATAACTTGACAGTCGAGATGTCGGGGCCCGAGTTCCCCGGGCTTGACGGCAGCGCGCTGGAGATCCTGCGTCTGGTGCAGCAGGCCGGCGTGGTGGACCAGTCGGCGGAAGCCAAGCACTTCAAGCTGCAAGAGCCGGTGTTTGTGCGCGAGGGCAATGCAACCCTTGTGGCATTGCCGAGTGACAAGCCCGCGCTGACCGTGCAGTACGCCGCAGCGTTCGACGAGCCCGGCGTGGAAGGCGGCACCTTCCAGATCGACCTGTCACCGGAGACCTTCAGCAAAGAGATCGCTCCTGCGCGCACCTTCTGCTTGGCCTCCGAAGTCGAGATGCTCAAGAAGGCTGGCTTTGGCAAAGGTGCCACGCGCGAGAACACGCTGGTGCTGGGCGATCCAGAGACGCGCATGCGCATGCCAGCCGAGGCGGTGCGGCACAAAATGCTCGATTTGCTCGGTGATTTGCGCTTGTTGGGTGCAGACCTGCACGCGCATGTCATCGCCACGCGCTCCGGTCACAGCACCAACGCCGAGTTGGTGCGCCGCCTGGTGGACCGCATGCAGTTGGCGGAAACCGCTGGCATGGTCAAGCGCGAGTCAGGTCTCGAAGTGCGCGAGATCCTGCGCATGCTCCCGCATCGCTACCCGTTCCTCCTGCTCGATCGAGTCATTGAAGTCGAAGGCGCCAAGCGCGCGGTCGCCATCAAGAACGTCACGATCAATGAGCCCTACTTCCAAGGTCACTTCCCCGCGGCGCCCATCATGCCGGGCGTGTTGCAGCTCGAAGCCATGGCGCAACTCGCGGGCGTGCTATTGCTCCGCCGCCTCGAAAACACGGGCAAACTGGCGGTGCTGTGGGCCATCGACAAGGTCAAGCTGCGCGGCGCGGTCACCCCGGGTGATCAACTGCGCCTCGAGGTAGAGACCTTGCGTAGCAAAGACCAAGTCGCGCAGGTCCGCGGTGTGGGCACCGTAGGAGGCCGTGTGGTGTGTGAAGCCGTGCTGATGTTCACCTTGATCGACGCCTAGGAGCTGTCCAGAGAACTTGTCATGACGACCCAGATTCATCCGACTGCACTGGTATCGCCGAGCGCACGCCTCGCTGAGGGCGTGGAAATCGGCCCGTATTGCGTGATCGGCCCGCATGTCACGATTGGCGCACGCACCAAGCTGGGACCGCATGTGGTCGTCGATGGTGTGACGACCCTTGGTGAAGACAACACGATCGCCGGCCAAGCGAACCTCGGTGGTCCGCCGCAAGATCTGTCCTACAAAGGCGAGCCCACGCGCCTGCGCATCGGTGCACGCAACACGATCCGCGAGTTCGTCACGATCAACCGTGGCACGGTCAAAGGTGGCGGCGAGACGGTCATCGGCAACGACTGTTTGCTGATGGCGTGCTGCCATGTCGCGCATG
>JBILXQ010000269.1:0-4428 GCA_044378375.1 Planctomycetota bacterium | reverse complement strand
AATGGCTGCGTCCACACGCGCCTCGGCCCCGCCGTCCACAACCAGACGCGCGCGCGGTCCGTAACAACGCCCCGCAACATCCAACAGTGCGGAGTCCAAGATGTGCCATTCCGTGCGGGCGCCGCGCTGCAACATCCAGCAGCGCCCCCACTCGGCCAAAGTCGTCACTGGATCACCTACCAAACGACTGGAGCCGCGCAATTCGACCCCCAAGCCGTCACCCAAGTGGATCGTGGCCTCATCCAGCACCAATTCCGCCGTCCCTGACAAAGCGATGGGTCCAGCGAACTGGTGCAAGCCGGGCAGCAACACCACCCTGCCGCCGCTCGCCGTCAAGCCCGCGTGCAAGCCGGGCGCCACGAAAGTCTCGCTCACATCATCGTGAGTGATGGGCTGCGGCGGGTTCGCACCCCACGGCGGCAAGGCAAAGCCAGCCTGGGGATCTACCGGCACCTGCGCGCCCGTTTCCACGCGCCCTTCGATGCCTGCTTCGCTATTCGTGCCCAAATCACCGGCGATGCGCACGATCGGCGCCACTAGCGTGCTGGTGCCGGTCAGCGCCACCGCTGTGGCGGAGGTCGAAGCAACCGAGACACCGCCCGCCGCACGGACATTGGCCGTGCCCGACAGCTCCAGCGCCTCGGGGTTCTGGTCCACCAGCAGCACCGAGGTCGTATGTCGAGCTGGCCGATACACGGCAATGCTCGAGCGTTCGATGCTGAACGGACCGCTCGTGAAGAGACCGGCCAGAACCAACCCTACCGGCCCGTTGGGGTGATCGGCCGCAAACCGCACCCGGGCGCGCACCGCCGGTCCGCCCTCTTCGTTGGGGAGAAACTGGCGGGTGGCCTCGTCCCAATCGCCGAACAGCAGGTCGCCGCCGCCTTGGGGGCCTTCGACCAGCACCAAAGCGAGGGGCCCATTGGGGCCCTTATTGGCCGAAGCAGCCGTCAGCGCATCCACGCGGGCTGCTTCGGGGCCATCCTGATACCGAGCCGCGGCAGCCAGCGCGATCGCATCCGCCGCGGTTTTGGCTTGGGCATACGCACGCAGCGCAAAGCCAATCTCCACGCTCAACCACGAAAGCACCAGTACGGCGGGCAAGGCCACAATCACCTTGACCGAGGCCACGCCGCGCCGCGAGGCACTGTGCGGGTATACTTTCTTAGGGTTGCGATGTGCCATGTCTCGTATCCCAGACTTGGGACATAAGAATACCCTCGTCTGAGACGAAAGTGGCGGATCACCCAACTCGTATGCGTTGTCCCACGCCCACATTTGACCCTGCAAGCCGTCCAGCATGACCCTCATGCTGGCCATCGCGCAGGTATCGCTCGACACTCTCGCGGCTCCGCCGGCGTGGGTGTGGTTGCTGTTGTTGGTCGCCACTGGGGCCGCCACCGTGACGGATTTGCGCACGATGCGCATCCCCAACTGGCTGACCCTGCCGCTCTTCGCCCTGGGCGTGTCCTATTGGGGCACTACGGCTGGATTGTCGGGGCTGACCAACTCGCTGCTGGGCGCTCTGGTGGCGGGCGGCATCTTCATTGGGGCGTACATCCTGGCCGGTGGAGGCGCGGGCGACGCGAAGCTGATGATGGCCTTAGGCTCTTGGATCGGTCTCGAGCCTTCGGTCGTCGTGGTGCTTGGCGTGACCTTCGCGGGCTTCCTGTGGAGCGTGCTACTCATCATTCGCCGACAAGGAGTGGGAGCGGTGCCGTTGATGCTCCTGCATGGACTGGTGATGACTCGTTTGGAGTTCCGCAAGGTGCTGCGCTCGGGCGTCACAACCGTGGAAGCACCTGCACAAGACCAAGCCCTCGAACGGCCGGAACAGTGGATGCCCTACGCCCCGGCCATCTTCGTGGGGACAGCAGCCGGTTGGTGGTACTGGTCCATCTATGGAAGTGTTGTATGAAGCTCCCGTTCTCTTTTAACAGTCGCGCGAACCAGCGCACACGCGGTGCCGAGACGATTGAAGTGGCGATTGCGCTGCCGCTGGTGCTGTTGGTGATCTTTGCTGGCTGTGAATATGGATGGGCGCTTCTGCGCACCATGCAAACAGATCATGCGGCACGCGAAGGCGCTCGGATTGCCGCATTGCATGGCATTTCGGCCATCGAAGTCCAGCAACGCGTGCAAAGCACACTTGACGACGCAGGCATCGCAGGCGCGACCGTGTTGTTGGAGCCTTCGGACCCTTCGTCCGTTCCCGTAGGCACGCCGATCACCGTGCGTGTCAAGGTGCCCTATCGCCAGAACAAGCTGTTGGGACTAGCGAGCTTCATGCCGTTGCCCGAAGAGCTGACCGGACATGCATCCATGGTCAAGGAACCTGATCCCTAACCTTGACCCGCATACGAACACCACTCTGAGACTCGACCCATGAGCAACACTCGTTTGATCCTTGTAGGCGTCGCGATGGCCGCAGTAGCAGCCTTACTCGTGGGGCTTTTGCAATCTCTGGTATCGCCCGACCAAACGGCACGCACCAACGCGAATCGCCAGCAGATCGTGGCTTCGCGCGACTTGCCGGCGGGGCGCAAGCTCGTCATGCAGGACCTCGCTTGGGGCACGGTTGCCGAAGGCCGCGAACCGGGACTGACAGCGTCCGCTGACGCGATTGGGCGTGCACTCGTTGCACCGCTCGCCAAGGGCGAGAGCTTGCGTGAAGAAAACTTGACAACGCGCTTGTCGGGCCCGGCGATTGCCAACATGCTGCCCAGTGGGCACCGCGCCATCACTGTCAACCTGCGCGACACAGGCCCTGAAGTGGTGCTGTATCCGGGCGCCACGGTTGATGTGCTTGCTACCTTTGAGGTGGCCGCTCGGGGCGCAACAGGCCGCGAGGCCTTGACGCGTACGGTGCTCGAGGCCGCCAAGGTTCTGGCGGTGAATGACGATGCCGTGGGCGGTGCCGTCAACGATGTCGTGGATCGTCGCGCGAATTTGCGGCGTTTGGCCGTGACTTTGGCGGTGACGCCGCAACAAGCGGCGGATCTTGAGCTCGCCAGCTCGCGAGCCACCTTGGGCATCGCCCTGCGCTCTGAGCAAGACAAGAATGTGTCGGACAAGACTGTCGGTGCTACCGCAGTGGCGACCACGACCAGTGTGTTCGGCTCCGAGTGGGCGCGCATCGAAGGTGATGCCGCCAAGGCCAGCAAGCCGACCACCGAGCCGGTAGCACCGCCGCCCGCAGCCGCGCCTGTGGTCGCTCCCGCGGTACCAGCTTGGGAGATGACTATCCAACAAGGGGAACGCAGCGATCGTCGCAGCTTTCCGAGCAAGTCTTCCAACTGACTAGAGCGGCGAATCCACCATGTTGACCCTGCCCTTGCTCGCTGTGTTGTCTCTGGCGGCCGCACCTGCGACGGTCGTTCAGTCTCCTGCGACGGCGACACCTGCCACCGCTCCCGCGGCTATGGACGAGATCCAAGTTGGCTCGTCGAGCCTGATGCGCCTCGCCGAGCGTGTCGAACTTGTTGTGGTCGCGGATCCAGACATCGTCGACGCGAAAGCGGTGTCCCCCACCGAAGTCCTCGTCGTAGGCAAGCGCCCGGGAATCACAGATGTCGTGTTCCGCCTCGAGTCCGGCGCAAGCGTCGTGCGGCGCGTCAAGGTCGGGCTCGATGTCAATGGCCTGGAGACGCGCTTGCGCGAACTCTTTAGCGCCCAGCTCGAGGTCCAAGAGGTCGATGGCATCGTCGCCGTGCGCGGGCGCTTGCCCGATGTGCGCACAGCCGACTTGCTGCGCGACTACATGAACAAGAGCGATCTCAAGTGGATCGACTTGGCGCGCATTCCCGGTGTGCAGCAAGTGCAACTGCGCGTGCGCATTGCCGAAGCCAGCCGCATCGCATTGCGCGAGTTGGGTTTCAGCGGCGTGGTGGGCGGTTCCTCAGCCTTTGGTGGCGTGCAAGCACCTGGTGGCTCGCCGTTCCAGCCGGTCTCGATCTCTCCGCAAGCAGGTTCACCGGCGAGTGCAGGTGACTTCAGTTTCGACTCCAACGGCAGCCCCGTGTCGGGCGCCACGACGCTGTTTGCAGGTGTGCCCAGCGCCAATCTGGAGGTGTACCTGCAAGCCTTGGCAGAGAACCGTTATGTGCGTTTGCTAGCCGAGCCCAACCTCGTAGCGATCAGCGGCGAACAAGCGACGTTCCTCGTCGGTGGCGAGTTCCCGGTGCCGATCGTGCAAGGCTCTGTGGTCGGTGGCTCAAGCACGGTCACGGTCGAGTACAAGGAGTTCGGCGTGCGGCTGAACTTCCGACCGCAGGTGTTGGGCCAAGGCCGCATCCGTTTGGAAGTCGCGCCCGAAGTGAGCGAGCTCAGCGAGATCGGCGCGCTCAAGCAGAACGGCTTCACCATTCCCGCGATCGTGACGCGACGCTCGAACACGACCGTCGAGCTCGCCAGCGGTCAATCGTTTGC
>JBILXQ010000268.1:0-4429 GCA_044378375.1 Planctomycetota bacterium | reverse complement strand
CTCTTGCATGCGCAAGGGACGCAAACCACTCACGCCCTTCTCCAGGAAAGGGCGTTGGCGCGTGAAGATCGACCGAGCGATACGCTCCAATGTGGACTCGCGCTGCTGGAGTGCATCAAGGAACCAACGTGCGTTCTCCAAACGCTTCTTGACCCACTCGCGTGCCTCGGCGCCCTTCTTGGCCTCGCGCAGCAGTTCCTTGTGTGCGGGTGACAACTGCACGCGCGTCGTTCGCGCGCGATCCAGACGCACGATCCACTCGCCATCGACTTCTTCGACAAGGATCTCGGGCAGGATCGCATCGGCGCGTACATAGCCGAAGCCCGCACCCGGATTCGGATCTAGACTCTTGACTACTTCGATGGCGTCCTTGATCTGCTCCAGCGAAGCGTTGCGCTCCTTGGCAATGCGCGGAAGCCGATTGTGTTCGACGTCTTCCAAGTGCTGCTGGACGATGGCCCATGGCAGAGATGCATCACTCCAGCCATGTGCCAGCAACTGCAACTGCAAGCAATCGCGCAGGTCACGCGCACCAATCGCGGGGTGCGTGACGGAGCGGATCTTGTACAGGATGGTCTCGACTTCCTCGAGCGTCGGTGCCGCAGCGTCCGGACCTAGCACCGGAGTCTCCTGCGGATCCTCGGGCTGCACCAACTCGCGCAGCAATGCCTCGCGGTCCACAGGCAACCAACCGTGCCCATCCAACGACCACACCAAGTACTCGGCAATGTCGCGCTCGCGCGCGCTCCACTCGAGCATGGCCAGCTCTTCCAGCAGCGCCTCGGGCAACGACTTCTCGAGATCCGGCGTGTTCGCCATGGCCTCGAACTTCTTGTCGGCTTCATCATCGCGCCGACTGCGCGATTCAAGCCCTGCACCCTCCGGCCCTAGCGCATCACGCTCCACGCGTTCGAGCGCTTCCAAAGCCGTCTCGCCATCGATCGGGCGCTCGTCACCGTCTTCCACTGGCGCACCATCCACCAGTTCGAGGAAGGGGTTCTCCTCTAGCTCTTGTTGGATGCGGGCCTCCAGCTCCAGCGCAGGCAACTGCAAGATCTGCATCGCCTGGATCATCTGCGGCGACTGCAGCAGTCGCTGATCAAGGCGAGTGGATTGGTTGAGGCCTAGGCGCATGAGAGGGGGCGTGTACGCTCTATGCTGCGACAAGTAGCCCCTGAGGGCAACCATCCGTAGTCCGTAGGGCGCGTCTGGGGGCCATCAGTTGCCGTTGGGCGTCATCCAGCGCACTTGCAGCGCCTGCGAGCCGAGCCGCGCGACCTCATACGGTGCATCTGTTTGCGTGATGGTCGGTCGGCCGATGCTGAGCTTGCGCGACGCCAGTTGCATGCGCGCGATGTGGGCGGCCTCGCGCTCGATCGTGCGCGCCGGCTCGGCCTGCGCCAACCACGCAGCCGTCTCGACTCCCGCGGTGCCAAGCAACGCATCCAACGACACGCCATCCGCGATGATCTGCAGCTCAGGCACCGCTAGCCAGCTCTGCTGCGCGATTTCCACGCCAATTGCGGCCGGCAATGCATGTTCACGCAAGCAGGTCAGGCGCACCGCACGCCCCATCACCATGGGCACATCCGCGCTGAGGTGCGGATGCTCCACCACGAGACGATGCGTGGTGGTGCGTCCCTGCAACAACCCGGCGAGGAGCTCACGAGCAGCGTTGATCTCGTCCTGCTTGTCGTCAGGGACCGCGAGGAGGTGGTCACTCCACTCCAACGTGCGGCTCGGTGCGGACTTGCTGAGCCCGAACGAACCGCTGCTCTTGTCGCGCGCCAACAAGGCTCCTACGGTCCCGGCCAGGATGGGTTGAGGGGCAAGCGGCGCAGGCATCGGTGCTTCTGCATCCGAAGCTCCGCGGAAGGGGAAGCCAGGCACCACTTGAGCGAGCGCCGCGTAGCCGCGTGAAACGGCCGACGTGTCGAGCAGTACGCGCCCAGCGGTTTGAGCATCGGCACGCGCCGTGGCTTGGATGCGCAGGATTGCGCCCTCGGGCCAAGCACCGCCCTTTGCTTGCGCCACGAGTTCGCCGCCTGAGCGCACAATCGCAGCACAGGCGAGCTGTGTGCTGCGCACTTGCGGCAGTTCCAAGTTGCCGGAGTCGTTGCTGCCCGCGTCAAAGGTCTTCAACTCTTCCAACACGGCTCCATCGAGCCACGCGTCGATGCGCAAGCTACGCCCGCCATCGAGGCGCACGACACTCACGGAGAGGGTCGTGCCGTGCTGGACCGCGCCCACGCGCGGCGCGGCCGTTCCTGCATCTGTGGCGACCTCGATGTCAAAACCAGCGACGAAGGGCGTGGTCTCCAACGCCCCGAAGCGCAGCACCTCACCCGGAAGTGTGCGCTGCCGGCCACTGACCGCTTCCACAGCGCGACCGCCAACCTCCAGTTTGACCTCCACATCGATCCACAAAGCCTGCGCGTGGGCCTGCAAGCCCTCATGGGCCTTGGCAAGGGCCGCAACTGCCGCCGCTTCGCCGCGAGCCAACAGGCCACCATCCAGACGCACCACCTCCAGCCGGCCCGCTGCCCGAGCTTCGGTCTCTGCCCACTGGCTCCACTCGCCAAAGTCGAGCAGCTTGGCCTTGGCCATGTCGCCGTCATTGGCCTGGCCATTCGCCCAGAAGGTCTGGATGTGGCTCGCGGGCAGCCACGGCGTCAGGACTGGCCGCTCGACGCAGATGGCAGGGGTGTCGAGCCGCGTCCATTCCCCCAAGGCAGAGGAACCGACGGCAGGGGTGACGACCGGGCAGCAAAGGAGGATCTGGATCATGACGTACAGGCGAGTGTAGTCCGGACAAGGGCTTGCGACTACGCCATCCGTGCAGTGCGCAGCCCGTTTGTGTAGAAGAAAGAGGCTTATGGACGCATCCTCCGACCAGTCCCCGCGCCTCTTCTCCCTCGCTCAGATCCAGCATGTGCTGAAGGTGGAGTTCAGTCGCGCCCGCCGCTATCGCTACCCGCTGACACTGTTGTGCCTTGAGATTGACAACTTGGGTGCGCTGCGCACCAAGCACGGTTGGGAGGGCAAAGAGCAGGCCTTCACCGAAGTAGTCGAGCTACTCCAGAAGCTCATGCGCACCAGCGACTTCTTGGGGCGGCTGGCGGATGACCGCTTGCTTGTGGTTGTGCCGCATACGGACGCCATGGGCACCAAGACCTTGATGGAGCGTCTGCTGTCCACTGTGCGCGCGCATCGTCTCCAAGGCGCGCTGTCGAGCGAGGCGCTGTCGCTCTCCATCGGTAGCGCCTGCATGCTCGACGATTCGACGCTTTACCACGATCAACTTGTGTCCGCAGCAGAACGTGCGTTGCAGGCCGCGAAGACCGCAGGCGGCAACTGCGCGGTGGAAGAACGCCTAGGCAAGTCAGCGTAAGCAGCGGAACGGCGACACGCATGCGCATCCTGCTCGCGGAAGACGAAGAGACCATCGCGGTGACGCTGACGGATGCGTTGGTTGCAGCAGGTCATCAGGTGCTGCATGCACCCGATGGCCAGCGTGCGCTGGATCTGTTGGACCAGACTTCACGCGGCGGTGCGAGCATTGATTGTGTCGTGACAGACATTCGCATGCCCAAGCGCACGGGCATGGAAGTTCTGGCCAAGTCCAAGCAGTTGGATCCCGCGCGGCCAGTGGTGGTGATGACGGGCTTTGCCAGTGTGGATCAAGCTGTTGACGCGATGCGGTTGGGTGCGGCGAACTACCTGCAAAAGCCGTTTCGCAATGAGGCGGTGGTGGCGCTGTTAGCCACCTTTGCGCGCGTGCATGAGTTGGAGCGCGAGAATGCGGGCCTGCGTGCGCAAACTGCGAGTGCCCACAACTTAGCCGGTGTGGTGGGGGCCTCGCCTGCCATGGCACATGTGTGCACACGCATGCGCACGGTGGCGCCCGGGGACGCGACCATTCTGATTGAGGGTGAGTCAGGCACAGGCAAGGAACGCGTGGCACGCGCGCTGCACGCGCTCAGCCTGCGAGCGCAAGGCCCATTCGTCGCGATCGGCTGTGGGGCTTTGCCCGAAACGCTGCTGGAAGCCGAGCTTTTTGGTCATGAGAAGGGTGCCTTCACCGACGCAAAGAAAGATCGTCGCGGTCGCTTTGAGTTGGCTCATGGCGGTACCTTGTTCTTGGATGATGTGGACGACTTGCCCTTGCCCATGCAGGTCAAGTTGTTGCGTGTGCTGCAAGAACGCGTGATCGAGCGTTTGGGCGGTGAACGTCCGGTTGAGGTCGATTTCCGTTTGGTGGCTGCGACCAAAGTTCCGTTGTTGCAACGCGTCAAAGAAGGGCGCTTTCGCGAGGACCTCTACTGGCGCTTGCATGTGGTGCCGTTGGTGCTGCCGCCGCTGCGTGAGAGAGCCGGTGATGTGCCTATCTTGGTCGCGCACTTCTTGACCCGGCATGGACAAGGCCGCG
>JBILXQ010000267.1:0-4437 GCA_044378375.1 Planctomycetota bacterium | reverse complement strand
GGTGCGGGTCAGACCAAGCCGGAGTTCATCCTCGCCGAGGACAAGCTCATCGCGGATTGGCCGCTGCGCATCCAAGCTGACACCATCGAGGTGTTGTCGATCGACGCGCTCTTCCAGAAGTAAGCACCACGACGCCTGCCAAGCATGCGGCGCGGTGAGGACTGGCTCCTCACCGCGCCGCGGTCTTTCCCTCTCAGGGCTTCCACTTCGTCGAGCCGGGCCCGGTCCAGCGGTTCATCCACTCGAGCACCGTTTGGTGCCATTGAATCGAGTTCGCGGGCTTGAGAATCCAGTGGTTTTCATCGGGGAAATGCAGGAAACGGCTCGGAATGCCGCGCCGCTGCAAGGCCGTGAAGGTGCTCATGCCTTGCGTGTCGACCACGCGGAAGTCGTTCGCGCCATGGATCACCAAGGTCGGCGTGGCCCACTTGTGCACATGATCGATAGGGTTGTGGTGCGCATAGCTCTCGGGAACTTCCCACGGCGTGCCACCACGCTCCCACTCAGGGAACCACAGCTCTTCGGTGTCGTAGTACGCCAAGCGTTCATCGATGTTGCCCGCGTGGCACACCAAGGCGCGGAAGCGATCCGTCTGACCATTGATCCAGTTGATCATGTAGCCGCCGTAGCTCGCGCCCAAAGCCACGCAACGATCCTTGTCAAGGAACGCGTACTGCTCCAGTGCTGCATCAAGCCCCTTCATCAAGTCGATGTACGGAGCGCCACCCCAATCGCCGTTGATCGTGTCGGTGAAGGTCTGTCCGTAACCGGTCGACCCGTGGAAGTCGATCATGATCGCGGCATAGCCAGCACCGGCATACGCTTGCGGGTTCCAGCGATAGTGGAAGTGATCGCCAAAGCTGCCTTGGGGTCCACCGTGAATCAGGAAGGCTACCGGGTACTTCTGCTTGGGATCGAAGTTGACCGGCTTGACAAGAAAACCATACACGGGTTCGTTGCGGTAGCCGAGGAACTTAAACTGCTCAAAGTCCCCCATGCGCGTGGCCGCCAACTGCTTGGCGTTGTGCTGCGTGAGCGCGCGCGCTTCCTTGCCATCGACAGCAGCGCTGTACACCTCGACCGGAGCCTTTAAGTTGTCGTGCAAGTACACAAGCTTGCCCTGCGCCTCACGCGGGGCTGCGTTCGTGCCCTTGCCGAGCACGCGGCGCACAGCACCGGTCGCAACATCCACGGCGAAGATCGACTTGTTGCCCAAGTCGTCCGCTGTGCACCACAGAGTCTTTCCATCACGCGACCACACGATTTCGTCGGGCGAGCGATCCCAGTCGATGGTCAACTCGCGACCTGTGAAGGTCTTGGCGTTGACCACACTGATGGCGCGCCGATCGGACTCGTAGCCCGGCCTGCGCATGCGCAAGTACGCCAACTGCGTGCCATCCGGTGAATAGCTCGGATTGCCGTCCCACGCTGGGTTGCCCTCCGTGATGTTGGCTAGCGCACCAGGCGCCTCCAAGCGCACATGGTACAGCTCGGTGTTGTAGGCCCAAGCCGCATCACCTGTGTAGAGCAGGCTCGCGAACACCACCTCGGCACCGTTGGGCTTGATGGTCACTTCCTCCATGCCGCCAAAGGGCTTGGTCGGCACATCACCATCAAAGCCTGACACCAAGTCATAGGTCGCGGCGCCCGCTTGCCACACAAAGATGTGCGAACGCTTGCCGTCCTCCCACGAGTCCCAGTGACGGAAGAGCAACGAGTCGTACAGGCGCCCCGACGCCTTGCGCGCCGCCACATCCGCGTCCTTCTGCAGGCTCTTCTGCACAGCATCCGGACCGGTGTACTCGTGCCACACTTCCATCGCGAGCAACAAGCGCGCATCACTCGGGAACGGTTGGAAGGCGTCCACACCTAACGGCTCTTGCGTCACCTGCTTGGGCTCGCCGCCCTCCAAACTGACGCTCCACACTTGGCTGCTGCCGGACTGGGCGGAAAGGAACAACACGCTCTTGCCATCGTGTGCGAAGCGCGCGCCGGACTCGCTGCCCGGCATGCTGGTCAGACGACGAGGCTCACCGCCAGCCGTGGAGACCATCCAAACATCGCTGGTGCCCCGGTTCTTCTCGAGGTCCGTGCTGCGCAAGTTGTACAGCGCCCATTGACCATCAGCGGAAAGCACCAGGTCGGACACGCGATCCATAGCCAGCATGTCATTGACCGAGAAAGGACGCGGTGCCGGGCCTTGCAGCGCAGCACTCGCGAGGAGGAGTGTGATCATCATGATTCGTTGTGGGCCCACATCCGAAGGGGATGCGGGCCCTGCAATCGTAGCGGTTGGAGCGGCGATTCACTCATACCGCTTGCACTCGGCCTCGATGCGCTGGATCCGCGCCAGCAACTGCCGGGCTTCCCACGCGACATGGGTGTTTGGCAGCTCGCGCAGGATGCGTTCGATGACCTGCTTGCTGCGCACACGCTCCTTCTTGCGAGTCAGCCGCAGGCCACGACATTCGACCAGCTCACGCTGGCTTGCCAGGATCTCCTTGAACAGGGAGTCCCCTTTCAGGTCCGTCAGCCGCTGCTGAATCGCGCCGCGACGCGCATCGTCGCCCAAGGCCTGCAGCAAGTCTCGACCACGAGCCAGCTGCGAGAGTCGATCTCCCGCGCGATCAGCGGCCTCGAACAACTCCACGCGTGCATCCAACAGGTACTGCACGGTGTGCCGAATCCGAGTCCCGCCAAGCGACTCGGGAAGCGTCCGCGCGCGCTGCAGGGCCTCGGCAAGGTCCCCGCGCCGCAAAGCGGAACGCGTGGCGTGGTGCGCCGCTCCCCATTCATCCATAGGTAACGCGAAGGCCTGCGCAAGCACCGGCAACAGCACCTCTGGACGCAGACGCGTAGGATCACCGCGCCACACGACACGCCCTGCCACATCGATCAAGGCAGCTCCACACCCTCCATTGGGTGCCACGATTGCAGGCAAAACACCTGTGGGATCGCGCGCCCATGCGTGTTCCACACGCTGAGCACGCACCCAGCGGCGCGCAGCAGGTTCGGGGTCCTCGGTAAGCCCCAGCACCGTCAAGCCTTCCGAACGGAACTTGCGATGCAGCAAGTTCAGGGTGTCCACTTGATGGATGCAGGTCTCGCACCTGTGCGTGTACAGGGTCATCAAGCCGCCGAGGCCATCGCGATCGGGGTGCATCATCTTGATCAGCACCGCACGGCCGAGAAGATGGCTGAGATCCTGCGGTCCTTGGCTCTGTTGCCCGGACGGATGGCCTCCGGCCTCTTCCAGCAGCGCGACTGTGGCATGCACGGGCAGACAGTCCTTCTGCGCTGGCGTTGCAGTGGCCAGTACAGATCCCAGCGCGAGTGCGCACGACAAGACTCGTTTGGTGAGTTTCATGGGAGTAGCTCCTGCTGGAAGAACTGAGCTACAGCGATGTTCTCGCCCAAAATGCCGAAATAAAGACACGCGCCCGCCGCACGCTAGGCGCACGGCGGGCACGGCAGAGGTCTAGCGGCGTTGAGCCGCGTGACGATCAGGACTTGCGCTTGCGCAGCTCCGCAAGGAACGCTTCAGCGTCGGTAGCCGCGCGCGTTCCTGCGTTGTCCTTGGCAATCTTCTGCAGATCCTCGATCGCCTTCTCGCGCTCTTTGGTCTTACCCAAACGCTGTGAGCGGATCTCGCGGATCTTCTTCTGGGCCTTGGCTACCTTTTGGGCAGCTTCGTCCTTGTCCAAAGCTTCTGACAGCTCTTTGATCTCGGCTTGCGCCGGCAGACCTGCGAGTTGCTTCTGCAACTCACTCGAGCCCTCGATCGCGGCCAAGTAGTCGCCCGCATCACGCGCGGCCTTCACGGACGCCACGCGACTGGCCACCATGCCTTCAATCGCAGCCTTGATCGCCGGCCCGCCATCGGCCTCAGGCACTTTGCCCGCTGCCGCCAACGCATCGGCGTACTTCTTCTTCTGCAACGCACTGCGCGTCGCAGCAGCCGACTCCGGCCACTCGTACATCGGCTTCAACAAGGCGCCTTCGATCGCCTTGGGGATCAAGCGATCCGCACCACCGGCGGAACCCGCGTAGAGCACGGTTCCATCAGCGCCAACGAGGATCACGCTCGGGTACGCATTCAAACCCAACGCCGACATGAGCTTCATGCCCTTGTCATACGCATAGGCATACTTGGCGCCCTTATCCGCGATCCACTGTTCCGTATCCTTGACACCTTCCCCGGTCACGCCGAGGACAGTCAGGCCCTTGTCACCCCAACGCTCTTGTAGCTCGTTGAGATGCGGGACCTGGCTTCCGCAAGGGCCTCACCAATAGGCGAAAATTTCGATGAGGAGCGCGCGGCCCGCATAGTCATCGAGGCTCTTCGCTTTGGTTTGCGAGAAGCCCTCGAGTTGCGTTGCAGGCAGAGGCGCTCCCACACCCTTCTGTGCGACCGAGGCCGCAGCCAGAAGCATCACG
>JBILXQ010000021.1:0-16220 GCA_044378375.1 Planctomycetota bacterium | reverse complement strand
CGAGAAGAGCGAGCACTTGTCCAAGCTCCTGCGCGAGCGCCAGATCAAGCACGAAGTGCTCAACGCCAAGAACCACGAGCGCGAAGCGCAGATCGTGGCCTTGGCCGGCGAGCGCGGTGCCGTGACTGTGGCCACCAACATGGCCGGCCGCGGTACGGACATCAAACTGGGCGGCAACTTTGAGCACCGCTTGGCGCAGGCTTTGGATGAGCGCGGGCTGTTCCAAGGTGACTTGGAGCACCTCGCGGAAGTCGACGCGGCGCGTGCCGCGGTGCGCGCGCAGTGCGACAAGGACGAGAAGGAAGTGCAGGCCCTAGGCGGCTTGTACGTGCTCGGCACGGAACGCCACGAGGCGCGCCGCATCGACAATCAGCTGCGCGGTCGTTCGGGTCGTCAAGGCAACGCCGGCACCTCGCGCTTTTACCTGTCACTCGAAGATGACTTGATGCGCATCTTCTATCGCGATTGGGTCAAGAACGCGATGGCGCGTCTCGGCATGACCGAAGACACGCCGATCGAGTCCGGTATGGTCACGCGCGCTATCGCCAAGGCGCAGAAGAAGGTCGAAGAGCGCAACTTCGAGATTCGCAAGTCGTTGCTTGAATACGACGAGGTGATGAACGAGCAGCGCAAGGAAATCTACGGCACGCGTCAAGACATCTTGGAAGGTGTGGGCGTGCGCGAGAAGGTCGTCACCATGCTCGACCGCGTGATGGTGCGCGCAGCCACGGTGACGCATCACTTGGATGCAGCCGGTTTCCGCACTTGGTTCCAGCGCAGCTTCGGTCGCGAGATCGAGCTCGAAACGGCGCAACTGGCGACTCAGAAGAATGGCGATCCGACGCAGGCTTCGGCCAAGCTGCTGGAGCTGTACGAAGCCCGTGAAGCAGATTTGACAGCGGATTTCCTGCGCCGCGTCGAGAGTTACCTCTTGTTGAAGACCATCGACGACAAGTGGCGCGATCACTTGGCCGCGATTGACGCGCTCAAAGCCGGCATCGGTTTGCGTGGCTATGGTCAGGTCGATCCCAAGAACGAGTACAAGCGCGAGGGCTTCCAACTCTTTGGCAAGCTGCTGGAGGCCATCGAAGATGAGGTCACGAGCCTCGTCATGCGCATTGAAATCCAGCGCCCCGCACAGTTGGCCCCGTCAGCACCGCAGCCGCGCTTGATCTCACCGGTGGGGCGCCCGACGCCGACTCCGACGCCGCCGCCGCAAGCAGCTCAGCCTCAACCGGCACCCAAGCCTGCAACGCCACCGGCGCAAGCGCCCGCGCGTCCGGCCGTGCGCCCGATGCCGATGGGCGGTTTGCCCGCTTCGCGTGCCTTTGATGTGGCGCGCCGTGCCAGTCAGCAACCGCAGCCGCCGCGTCCGCCTCAACAGGGCGGCAACGGTGGCTCGAAGAGCTGACCCAGGCGTGTAGCGGGGGCCGCGTGGTCACACCGATCCGCACCGATCCGCATCGCGGGCTGGGCTACGCAAGCTTGCATGCGGTCTACGATCTCTTGTGGATCGGGGCCCTCGTGCTGAGCGCGCCTTGGTGGGCGTGGCGTTGGTGCACGCAAGCGGCTTTCCGCGCCCTGTGCCGCGAGCGTTTCGGTGTGGCCTTGCCAGCGCGCGGTGCGCGCCCGCGAGTCCTCGTGCATGGCGTTTCGGTCGGGGAGATCAAGGCCGCGCAAAGCCTTGTGCGCGAGCTGGAGCGCACGCGCCCCGATCTGGAAGTGGTCTTGTCGACCACGACCAACACAGGTGCTGAGGTGGCGCGCAAGACCTATCCGCATCTGGCGGTGGTGCGCTTCCCGCTCGACATGCGCATCTTCGTGAGGCGCTTCTTGAAGCGTGTCGATCCCGCTTGCGTGATCTTGGTCGAGTTGGAGGTCTGGCCGAACTTCTTGCGCGAGGCCAATCGCCGCGGCATTCCGCTCGCCGTGGTCAACGGCCGCATCACCGAGCGCAGCTTTGCACGCTACCGGCGGGCGCGCACCTTGATGCCGGCCTTTGATCGTGTGTCGCTGTTGTTGGCGCAAGACGAAGAGTACGCGCGTCGCTTCGCCGCTTTGTCGTGTGCACCCGAGCGCGTGCAAGTCAGCGGCAACATCAAGATTGATGGCCTGCGTACTGGCCGCATCGCGCCCAAGCCTGAATTGGAACGACTGCTTGCCGCACCCACCGGTCGTTTGTGTGTGGTCGCCGGCAGCACGCACGAGCCTGAAGAAGCACTCATCGCGCGTGCCGTTCATGCGGTTCTGCCCGAGGCGCGCTTGATCGTGGTGCCGCGCCACCCCGAGCGCGCCCCCGTGGTCGAGAAGGCGGTGGCGCTCGTCTGGGGCGGAGCCCAACGCCTGACGCGCTTGCGAGAGGGGGCCACGGTGGAGCCGCACCAACCGGCCATCGTTGACACCATTGGCGAGCTGGAGTCGGTCTACGCACTGGCCGACCTCGTCATCTTGGGCGGGTCGTTCGTGGCGCATGGGGGCCAGAACTTGCTGGAACCAGCGGCCCAAGAGCGGGCCGTGATCCACGGCCCGCACATGTGGAACTTCAGCGCGGAAACGCGCTTGTTGGAGCGGGTGAACGCCGCGGTCCAGGTGCAGGACGAGGCGGGCTTGCGTGCGGCGCTGCTGCGCTTGGCCGCGGAACCCGAGGCCCGAGCGGCCATGGGGGCCCGCGGACGAGCCGCTGTCGAGGCGCAACGCGGCGCCGCCGCCGCCACCATGCGAGCGTTGACAGAGCTTCTGCCGCAAGCTTGAGAAAATTTCACTCCCGCACGGAAGGTCTTTTGCCGACAATGCTTGCCCGCGCAGACCCACCGTCGGCGCCCTACCCAGAGACCCGCCCAACAGCATGGCCCGTCATCTCTTCACTTCGGAAAGCGTATCCATGGGTCACCCCGACAAGGTGGCCGACCAGATCTCCGACGCCGTCCTCGACGCGATCCTCGCGCAGGACCCCAACAGCCGCGTGGCCTGCGAGACGCTCGTCACGACTGGTCTGTGCGTTGTCGCGGGCGAGATCACGACCAAGGCGCAGGTCAACTACGCCGAAGTCGCGCGCAACACGCTCAAGCGCATCGGCTACACGAATGACGCCTTCGGCATCAACGGCGACACCTGCGCCGTGATGGTTGCCATCGATCGTCAATCGCCCGACATCAGCCAAGGCGTGAGCGCAGGCGAAGGCTTGCACAAGGAGCAAGGAGCCGGCGATCAAGGCTTGATGTTCGGCTTTGCGTGCGATGAAACGCCGGACTTGATGCCGTTCCCGATCTACTACGCGCACCGCTTGGTCGAAAAGCAGGCGGAGCTGCGCGAGAAGGGCGTGCTCAAGTGGCTGCGCCCCGACGCGAAGAGCCAGATCACGGTCGAGTACGAAGGTGACAAGCCGGTGCGCGTCAACGCGGTCGTGCTGTCGACCCAACACGCGCCCGAAGTGTCGCACGCCGAGATCAAGAAGCAGGTGATCGAGAAGATCATCAAGGCTGTGATCCCGGCCGAGTACCTCGACAAGGACACGGTCTATCACGTCAACCCGACTGGACGCTTCGTCGTTGGTGGGCCGCACGGTGACTGCGGCCTCACGGGTCGCAAGATCATCGTCGACACCTACGGCGGCATGGGCCGTCACGGTGGTGGCGCGTTCAGCGGCAAGGACCCGACGAAGGTCGACCGTTCGGCTGCCTACGCCGCGCGTTATGTAGCCAAGAACGTGGTGGCCGCGGGCCTCGCCAAGCGCTGCGAGATCCAGGTCAGCTACGCCATCGGCGTGGCCAAGCCGACGTCGATCCGCGTCGACACCTTCGGCACCGGCAGCGTCGACGACGCGACGTTGACGGAGGTCGTCGAGGCGACCTTCGACCTGCGCCCGGCGGCGATCATCGCGCACTTCAAGTTGCGTCGCCCGATCTACGAGCGCACGGCTTACCACGGCCACTTCGGCCGCGCCGACTTCCCTTGGGAAAAGACGGACTTTGCCGCCAAGCTCAAGAAGGCAGTCGCTGCGAAGGCCAAGGGCTCTAAGGCCAAGTGACACGCTAGATCTAAGGATCTACGGACTACGCGGGGTTCTGGGGGTGACTCCGGAGCCCCGCGGCGGTAGAACAGACATCATGATCGCCCAACAGATGGCCCGCGATACTCGATCCCGCCGTGGTGGCTTCACTCTCATCGAGCTGTTGGCCGTCATCTTGATCATCTCGATCTTGATGGCGTTCCTGCTGCCGAAGATCCCCGAGGCCATCGATCGCTCCAAGGTCACTGCCTGCAAGAAGAACCTGCAGGAGATCTACAGCGGTCTGATGATTCACCAAGACAAGCACGGCCGCGTGCCGGACAAGTCGGGTGCGCAGTTCTTCGGGACGCTCGTCAGCAAGGGCGTGTGGGAGAACACCGAGGCTTCGGTCCAGAAGTTGACCTGCCCGGGTGTCGACATCGGCGCTTTGTCGATTGGTTCGATGGAGCCGACCGAGTGGTTCGCCAACATCGACGCGGTCGATGGCACCTACTCGTCGTATGCCGGGCGCGACATGAAGAACAGCCCGCTCAAGAAGTTCCCTGGCTCGGGCAAGGAACCCTTGGTCGCGGATGACAATGACGGCAGCGACACCGAAGGCAACCACCGCACCACAACCGTGGTGTTGTACGCCGACGGCAATGTGGGCACCCACGAATTGTTCGAGCTGCGCGAGAAGGGCGTGATCGACGACACGGTCGAAGTGTTGAAGGTCGGACCGGATTCGCCGCTGGAAGAGCTGCGCAAGTTGTCGATCGACTGAGCACCTGCCCTTAGCACTTGCATGGATTGCCCGCATGGATGCTAAGGCCCTGCTCTTCGCGCTGCGCCCACACCAGTGGGTGAAGAACATCTTTGTCTTTGCCGCGCTGCTGTTCGCGCGCGGTTCCAGCGGCACTTTGCTCGTCGGGCGCATGGACGATGTGGAGCGCGTGCTGTACGCCTTCGCCGCGTTCTGTCTGGGTGCCAGCGCGATCTACTTGATCAACGATGTGATGGATCGCGAGTCGGATCGCGCCCATCCTGAAAAGCGCCAGCGTCCGATTGCTTCGGGACGAGTGTCCGTGCCAGTGGCGGTGACTCTGTCCGCTTTGTGTGCCGTAGGGGCTTTGTTGCTTGCTCGCCAAGCGCAGGGCGCGCCCATTCCTGTGTGGCCGCTGGTGTTGGGCTACATGTGCTTGAACTTCCTGTACTCGGTGAAGCTCAAGCACATCGTGTTGGTCGATGTGTTCTGCATCGCGACAGGTTTCTTGTTGCGCGTGCTCGCGGGAGCCTTGGCCGTGCCTGCGGCGATCTCCCACTGGTTGTTGTTGTGCACGCTCTTCTTGGCGCTGTTCCTAGCGCTGTGCAAGCGCCGCGCGGAGCTGGCTCTATTGGGCGATGGCAGCGGTGCGCATCGCGCGATCTTGAAGGAGTACGACCTCGGCTTCTTGGATCAGATGACGACGGTGCTCGCGGCTTGCACCATCGTGACCTACACGATGTACACCGTGGCGGAAGATACGGCCCGCAAGTTCGGTACCGACAATCTGCTGGTGTGGACCGTGCCCTTTGTCGTGTTTGGCTTGGCGCGCTACTTGTTGTTGGTGCAGAAGCAGCGCGGCGGGGGCAGTCCCACGCGCGTGTTGTTGGGTGGCGACAGCTTGTTCGTCGCCAATGCGTTGGGTTGGTTAGGCGCTGTGGTGTGGATCGCCAGTCGCGCTCCTACGCCAGCGTCCTAGCCTAAGCACCGGCAGCGACGAGCTGCGCGATGGCCGCGTCGAGCTGCGCGGCCCACGCCGCTTCGTCAGGTGTGCTGTGGTCGTCGCCCAGCTCGTTGCGCCGTGTTTGCAGGTCGCGGCGCGCCCGTGGATCACAGCAGTGCGCCAAGGCTTGCAGCGCCGCTACGCGCGTGGATGGGACGTCAAGCAGTCCCAGCAACGCATACACGGCAGGCTCGGCGCGCGCGCCCAAGTTGCGCAGGGCTTGCAGAGCACCGTCTTGCACGCGCGGATCGGTGTCCCAAGCTGCTTCGGCCAAGGGGATCGCGACGCGGCTGTCGGAATGCGAGAGCACATTCAAGGCGCGCAAGCGCACATGCTCGTCGGCGTGGCTCAAGTCTTGGATCGTGCGCCACCAAGCCAGACGCAGGTGCGCACTGGCGGGAGGCGGCACCAAGCGCGTCAGCGCGGCCGTGCTGCACCATGCTGCCGCAATCTCGTCGAAGGGCAGCTGCGCTAGGTCTTCGATGCCTGCGCGGCAGCCGGCTTCGAACGCGCCATCGTTCCATTCCGTGCTCGCAGCCGGCACCCCTGCGTAGTTGCCGTGAGCCGCCATGGCGAGCGCGAATGCCCACTTGGTCTGGTTGTCCTCGGCCCGGCTGCTCATGTCAAGTAAACTTGTCAGGGCCTGGTCGTGACCGGACTCGGCGATGCACAGCAGTGCGCGCCGCTGGACATCGCCCTCACCCTGTTCCACCAAGCGCACCAGGGCCCGCGCCGCAGCATCACACGGAAGCTGTGCCAGCGCATCCATCTGCGCGCTGCGCACACTCCACGGCTGCGTGGCGTCCATCAGGACCAGCTCGAGCTCGGCAGCTTGTGCCGCGCACGCAGCCTCCCCGGGAGCGTGGGTCTGCGCCAGTGCCTCGGCTGCGGCCAGCTGGGCCGTCACCACGGGCCGCAGTTGCGGTCCCTGCTGGGAACAGGCGAGCAGCAGCAGGGGCAAGCAGAAGCGGGGCGAGCGCAGGTACCGCATGTCGCGATCCTAGCCTCGCGGAGGCCAAAGCGTCGCGGTAACCTCTAAGGCCATGAGCGCCTCCCGCCTGCAACTGTCGTCCGCTGTGTCACGCCTCGGCACCGAGTCCGCTTTCGAAGTCGTCAACCGCGTGGTGGCGTTGGAGAAGCAAGGTCAGTCCATCGTCAAGCTGCACATCGGTGCCCCGGACTTCCGCACGCCGGAGTTCATCGTCGAAGCCGGCCGCAAGGCGCTGGCCGACGGCTTTCACGGCTACACGCCGGCCAAGGGCTTGCCCCAAGTGCGCGAGGTCGTGGCGGACTACTGCAACACCTTCCATAAGGGCCAGGTGCATCCCGACCAAGTGCTGATCGTGCCCGGCGGCAAGCCGACGATGTTCTATGCCATGCTGCTGTTCGGCGAGCCGGGCGCGGAGATCATCTATCCCAATCCAGGCTTCCCGATCTACGAGTCGGCCATCAAGTGGACGGGCGCCACGCCGGTGCCGTTGGAGCTCAAAGAGTCGCGCGGCTTCGCCTTCTCGGCGGAGGAACTGCTCGCGAAGATCACGCCGCGCACGCGCTTGATCATCATCAACTCGCCGGCCAATCCTACGGGTGGTGTGACACCTAAGGCCGAGATGGACAAGCTCGTCGCCGGTCTTGAGCACCATCCGCATGTCGCCATCATGTCTGACGAGATCTACTCGCGACTGCTGTACGACGGCGAGCAACACACCAGCATCCTGTCCTATCCCTCGATCGCCGATCGAGCAATCTTGCTCGATGGTTGGAGCAAGACCTACGCGATGACGGGTTGGCGCATGGGCTTTGGTGTGTGGCCGAAGCAGTTGATCGATCATGCCGAGCGCTTGCAGATCAACTGCAACTCGTGCACGAATGCTGCGGCACAGATTGCGGGCATGGAGGCGTTGCGCGGACCGCAGGATGCGGTGGAGACGATGCGCAAGGCGTTCGAGTCGCGACGCAGCGTGATCGTCGACGGCCTCAACGCGATTCCCGGCTTCCGGTGTGTGATGCCCAAAGGCGCGTTCTACGCCTTCCCGAACACCAGCGGCACAGGCATCGCCTCGCGAGAGCTTGAGCGGCGTTTGTTGCAAGAGGCCAAGGTCAGTTGCCTCTCGGGCACCAGCTTTGGCGCGCAAGGGGAAGGGTACTTGCGCTTCAGCTACGCCAATAGCGAAGACCAACTGCGCGAAGGCTTGCGCCGCGTGCGCGAGTGCCTCGCCTAAGCTAGGCTCTATCACCATGGCTGGCATCTACAAGGCGTACGACATCCGCGGCGTGGTGGGCAAAGACCTCACGCCGGAGATCGCATATCGAATCGGTGACGCGTTCGCGCGTCTGTTGCAAGCCAAGCGCTTGGTGGTGGGGCGTGACATGCGCACGCACTCGCCCGACATCGCGGCTGCGGTGATCGAAGGCATGCGCGATGCGGGCGCGGATGTTGTGGATGTGGGCCTGGCCAGCACACCCATGGCCTACCACGCGATCGCGAGCATCGAGAGCGATGGGGGCTTGGTGGTGACCGCCAGCCACAATCCCGGCCACTACAACGGCTTCAAGCTGTGCGCCAAGGGCGCGCGCCCGATCAGCGCCGCGAATGGCATCCTGGACATCGAGCGCATGGTCGCGGCTCCGCAAGGCGCTAAGGCCGCCCGGCGTGGCACGCTGAGCACGAGCACGATGCTCGAATCATACGCGGCGCATGTGGCGCGCTTCGCGACGCTGGCCCGGCCGGTCAAAATCGCGGTCGACTGTGCCAATGGCATGGAGGCCTACACGTTGCCGGCGATCTTGCCCAAGGTGCCCGCCATCAGCGCCACGCTGCTGTATGACACGCTTGACGGCACCTTCCCGAATCACGAAGCGAACCCGCTCAAGGAAGAGAACCTCGATCCGGTGCGCGCACTTGTCAAGCAAACTGGCAGCGAGCTCGGTGTGAGCTTTGACGGTGATGCGGATCGTTGCTGCTTTGTGGATGAGTCCGGTCGCACCGTAGCGAACGACTTGGTGACGGCCTTGTTGGCCCCGCAATTCCTAGCGCAGCGCCCTGGCGCGCCGGTGGTGTACGACTTGCGTTCGTCGTGGGTGGTCAAGGAAGAGATCCGCAAAGCAGGCGGTGTCGCCGTGCGCGACCGCGTCGGGCACTCCTTCATCAAGGCCACCATGCGCGCCAACGGTGCGGTGTTCGGTGGTGAGTTGTCGGGCCACTTCTACTTTGCCGACAACCATGTGTGCGATTCGGGTGTGATCGCCATGATGTCGGCGCTCAACTTGGTGTCGCGTTCGCAACAACCGCTGTCGCAACTCGTGGCGGGCTTGCGCCGCTACCACGCCACAGGCGAGATCAACTTCCATGTGGCTGACAAAGACGCCGCCATCGCGGACTTGAAGGCACGCTACAAGGATGGTCGCCAAGACGAACTCGATGGCATCACCGTCGAGTACGGCGATCTCGGCGAGCGCGAGTGGTGGTGGTTCAATGTGCGCGCCAGCAACACCGAGCCGTTGTTGCGTTTGAATCTGGAGGCGAGCCATGCGGCGCTGCGCGATCGCAAGCGCGACGAACTCGTGGCGCTCTTAGGGGAACCCGAAGCATGAAACTTCCGGCATGGATGCTGTGCGTGGTTGTGGCGTGTGCGGGCACGAGCTGCGGTGATGTGTCCGAGCGCGCAGCCATCGAAGCGAACCAAGGTATCGTGGTCGGTTCCGTGGTTGACGGCCGCGACGGAGCTCCCATCCAAGGTGCGACGGTCACCTTGGGCAGTGCGCCGAGCGTGGAGACCGATGACGAGGGGCGCTTTCAGCTGGCCCCTTTGCCCGCGGGCACGGAAGGCACCCTGCGCGCGACCAAGGATGGCCGCAGCGGTGAGGTTCCTGTGCGTGCGCTCAAACCAGGGCAGTTGAACGTGGTCGTGCACCTCTAGCGGGCGGCCAGACCCAAATTCGGAGCCTGAATCCCAAATCGGCATTCCTTGATTGTTCGGCCACGGGCCGCGTTTGAGCGCGATGGTTGGCGTGTCATGTGTAGCCCTTGCTTCGGAGGGGCTTCTCAGCCGATAGGTAGAGGCCCGATCCTGTAGAGCGATCCTCCTATGGCCATCTCCAGCCTACTGCACCTCGCGTGTGCCTCCGTGCTCCTCGTGTCCTCCACCATGGGGATGCCCTCTGCTTCCGTGCAGGGGAATCCTGATTGGCAGAGCTCTTTGGAGCGCGATACGCATTACACCTTCACGGATCGTTCGGCGAGCTTGGCGCGGGCCGCGCTGCAAGATGCGAAGAGCACACCGCAGCGTCGAGCGGCCGCATGGGTTGCGATCGCTGGTGCAGGGGCCGTGGCCGAGCGTGCGCGTTGTGAAGATGCCGCTCGCAACACCAAAGCTCCGGAACAGTTGGGTGCGATCCTGTGCTTGGGCAAGTTGGCTGCTGGCGGTACTGCCACCTTGCGTGATCTCAGCAAGCAAGACGGCATCGTGGGCGAGTGTGCTTGGTTAGGGTTGTTGTTCCATGACGACCTCGAAGCGCGTCGTGCCTTGGAAGAGATGGCTGCGGACGGCACGAGTGCCCGTCGCGCCATGGCCGAAGACTTGCTCTTGTACCGCTATGACCAAGGTTCGAGCCGCGAAACACCTGCGGTGCGCGCGTGGTTGAACTTGCGTGAAGGCGCTGCGCGTCACTTTGGCTTGAAGGACGGCGAGACGTGGATCGTGCGTTCGATGCGCACTCTCGTCATGGATCCGAACTTTGTACGCGAGACTGTGCTGGGTGCGGCACCGCGCATCACCGCGCAAGGCGTCAAGGACTACTTGATGCCGGAGTTCATGACGAGCTCGGCGCGCAGTCGCTTTGACTCGGCCATGGCCATCATGCCGGTTGAGGTTTCGCAACTCGTGGGCAACGGTCTGTGGCTGCCCAAAGATGGTTCCGAGTGGGCCTTGTTGTTGGATGCCGTTGCGCTGCGACGCGTCGAGGCGCTGACGCCTGAGCTGTTGGCTGCTGCGCGTTCCACACCGTTCCGTTTGCGCGCCCTTGAGTTAGCTGCGTACAGCGGTGACACGCAAGCCAGCTTCGATGGCTTCGATACGACCAAGATGCGCGAGGACGCCAAGCTCGCGTTGTGCAGTGCTCTGGGCGCGCTGGGAGCGCAAGGTGCGCCCATTGCACCGGTGGCGTTGCGTCAGTTCGAAGCGTTGGGCTTTGATGCCGATCCCGAAGTCGCCATGGCGTGGCAAGTGGCCGCCATGCGCACGGGGCAAGTCAAGCCGCGCGTCGACATCGAACGCATCCTCGCCGATGGCACGCATCCTTCGCACATGGCTTTGGTGCAGGCGCTGTGCCGCAATGCACGCGATCCGCAGTGCGCGGATATGCTCGAGACTCGTCACACCGAAGCCGTGGGGCGCGAGAAGCTCGACATCGCCTTGGCGTTGACGCGTGAAGGCCGCTTGACAGGCCGCGCAACACTGCGCGCACGCTTGGAAGAAGATCCGCCGCCGAGCGGCGCGCAAGCTGCCGAGCTCGTCGCAGTGTTGCGTCGTGGTGCCACAGCCGAAGATCTGGCTGTGTTTGGTGCCTTGTTCCCGCGCGGGGATGATCCCGTGTTCGATACGCAGTTGTCGATTGCTCTCGCGGGTATGGCTTCACCGCGCATCGTGCCGGTCTTGCGGGCTGGCTTGTGGCGTGGCTCGCACGACATCTCGTTGTTGGCCGCGGCCCAGTTGGTCGAGGTCTACGGCATGCACTTCCTCTTGGACGAAGTGGCCGCTGCACCGCGTGATGCGGATGATGCCGACTTGCGCCGGGTGGGCTTTGCCATCGGCACCTGGGGCGGGATCGATGCCGTGGAGCAACTGTCGCGTGCGCGCCGCAACAATACGGGCGATCCTGCGCTGCAGGGGGCTGTGTTGGGGGCTCTGGGAGCGCGTACGCGCTGACTTGGTACAGTTCTACAGGCTACGAACGCGTCGGAGTGCAACATGATGGATCGCAAGGTGTGTCTCGTGGGCGTGCCCATGGACCTCGGCGGCGGTCGCCGCGGGGTGGACATGGGGCCGTCAGCTATTCGCATTGCCGGTCTTGAAGACGGAGTGCGCTCGCTCGGTCTGGTGTTCGAAGATTGCGGCAACATCGCCGTGCAAGAGCCGGCATCACGCACACCCAAGAACCCCAAGGCGCGCTTCTTGGATGAGATCGCGGATTGCTGCGGTCGACTGCGCGACAAGGTGGGCGGCATCTTGGCGCGCGATGGCTTCCCTGTGGTGGTGGGGGGTGATCACTCGATCGCCTGTGGAACTGTGGCTGGCATCAGCTCGCACTACCATCAACGTGGCCAGAAGATCGGCCTGATCTGGTTCGATGCGCACGGTGACATGAACACGCCGGAGAGCACTGAGTCAGGCAATGTGCACGGCATGCCGCTCGCTGCGTGCATTGGTCGTGGAGCCAGCGAGCTGGTGCGCTTGGGAGCGCGCGTGCCCATGGTGGATGTGCAGAACGCTGTGTTGATCGGCGTGCGCACCATCGACCCGCGTGAGAAGCAGGAGATCAAGGCTTCCGGCATTCATGTCTTCACGCTGAAGGACATCGACATGCATGGAGTGCACAAGGTGATGCAGCAAGCGATCGAGATCGCCAGCGCAGGCACTGCCGGCTTCCACTTGTCCTTTGACATGGACGGCACAGATCCCAGTGTGGCTCCGGGTGTGGGCACGCCGGTCTATGGCGGTACCACGCTGCGCGAGAGCCATCTGATCATGGAGCACGCAGCCGAGAGCGGCAAGTTGCTCGGGCTCGAGCTGACGGAGATCAACCCGATCCTCGACAACCAGAATGCTACGGCGCGTGTGGCGGTCGAACTGGCCCTGTCCGCGCTGGGCAAGGCGGTGCTGTAACTCGTGTACGCCTTGCTTCGATCGCTGCGCACGAACCGACGGCTCTTGCTGGATCTGGTGGGTCGTGACCTCAAGGCGCGCTATGTGGGCTCGACCATGGGCTTCTTCTGGTCGGTGATCTTCCCGCTGCTCAACTTGCTGGTGTACATGTTCGTGTTCAGCTTCGTGCTGAAGACGCGCTGGGGCAGCCAGTCGAATGAAGAGACCGCACTGGTCATGTTGTGCGGCATCTTGGTGTGGTCCGCGTTCGCTGAGACAGTCTCGCGGTCGACCAACACCTTGATCGAGAACCAGAACCTCATTCAGAAGGTCGTGTTCCCGTCCGAAGTCTTGCCCGTGTACCTGACGCTTTCCGCGTTGGTCAACATGCTGATTGGTGTCGTGATCGCGTTAGCTGCGATTGCGTGGTACGCGTGGATTGCGCCTGTAGACGTGGCGCAGCCCGAACTCAGCACCTCTGTGCGCCAGATTGGCTATGGCGTGGCTCTCTGCGTCTTGCCGGTGCTGATGGCGCTGCAAGCACTCTTTACACTCGGATTGGGACTCTTCTTCGCCACCCTCAACCTGTTTGTGCGCGATGTGTACCACTTGATGGGCGTGGGCTTGTCGGTGTGGATGTTCCTCACGCCGATCTTCTATCCCGCCAAAGCAGTGGAAGCTGCGGGGCTAGGCTGGGTGTTGACGATTAACCCCATGTACTGGCTGATTGACAGCTATCGCTTGGTGTTGATGTATGACGAGTGGCCGCGTCCGCCAGTCATGGCTGCATTTGCCGCGGTAGCTGTCGTGGTGTTCTGCATTGGTTCCGCGTTCTTCATGCGGCATAAGCCGCGTTTCCCGGACCTCATGTGAGCACGGCATGACGACACGCAACACAAGCATCACGGGTGCAGACTCCAGCCGCGAAGGAGGCGCTGGGGGCAGTGCTCTGTCATGTCGCGGAGTCTCGAAGGCCTATCGCATCTATGACAAACCGTGGCATCGCGTGGCCGAGTTGCTGCTGCCGGGCAAGCGCATGCATCGCGAGTACTGGGCGCTGCGCAATGTGTATCTGGACATTCCGCACGGCGCGACGGTGGGCATCATCGGCGAGAACGGAGCAGGCAAGTCCACTCTGCTCAAAGTCCTGACTGGCATCACGCGTCCGACCGAAGGCACCGTCGCTGTGCATGGTCGAGTCTCCTCGTTGCTAGAGCTCGGCGCGGGCTTTCACCCCGAGTTCAGCGGCCGTGAGAACATCCGTTTGGCGTGTTCCATCTTGGGCATGTCGGACGAGGAGATTGCCGAACGCTTTCCGAAGATCGTGGAGTTCAGCGAACTGGCGGACTTCATCGATCGGCCAGTTAAGACCTACAGCTCTGGCATGTACGTGCGCCTGGGCTTTGCCGTTGCTTCTAGTGTGGATCCGGACATCCTCATCATCGATGAAGCGTTGTCCGTCGGCGATGAGCACTTTAAGGGCAAGTGCATCAATCGCTTGAACGAGTTCCGCGAGCAAGGCAAGACCACTATCTTTGTCAGCCACGACATGGGGGCTGTGAAGACGATGTGCCAGTGGGTCGTGCTGCTCGATCGAGGTGAAGTGCTCGAACAAGGCACGGCCGAGAAGGTTGCGGATGAGTACCTCAAGCGGGCCAAGGCACGCGGTAACGAGCGTTTGTCGGCCATCAATCGCGGCACGAACCAATATCCGCGCTGGGGCACGGGCGAGCTGCTGACGGAAGAGATTGAGATGCTGGACGCGCAAGGTAACGCGGGCCATGTCTTCAAGACGGGCGAGCCGTTCCGTGTGCGCGTGCACTGGACTGCGCACAAGGCAGCGCGCAATCCGGTCTTCGGGCTCGGGATGTACCGTTCGGATGGCACCTATGTGAATGGTGCCAACCATCATTGGCGGCGTCAGCCCATCGTGCTCGAGGAAGTGCAAGCCGGTGAGACAGGTGTGGTCGAGATGCTTTTCGATGCCATGCCGCTGCTCGCGGGGCAGTACTACCTGACGACCTTCCTCTACGATCATTCGAAGGCTGCACCGACGGCGATTGATCACCGCGAGCATGCAGTCACCTTCGAAGTTGTCGATGCCGAACGCATGCAGCATGGGATGCTCTTCTTGCCCTCGCATTGGAGTGTGGAGCGCAAGCGTGGCACGGAGGTGCTGCGCGCGGAGAGTGAGGCGTGAACGACTCCGTCTTGTCCCTGCCGTTCGACCAGTACCAGCGCTATCGCTTGGTGGCTGATCTCGTCCGGTCTGTGGAGCAGGACGGGCGCAAGCGCACCTTGTTGGATGTAGGTGGACGTACCGGAGTGTTGCGCAAGTTCCTCCCGGAGCATGCGGTCACTTTGGTGGATGTGGAACCGAGTGACATTCCTGATGTGGTCATCGGTGACGGTCGCAAGTTGCCGTTCAAGGACAAGAGCTTCGACATCGTCGCCGCGTTTGACACGCTAGAACATGTACCAGCGGAAGGCCGCGATGCCTTTGTGGACGAGTGTGCGCGTGTCGCCCGTGAGCAGGTG
This sequence comes from Planctomycetota bacterium, assembly GCA_044378375.1. Classification (GTDB taxonomy): domain Bacteria; phylum Planctomycetota; class UBA1135; order UBA1135; genus SXXH01. Next base: position 1,065 of record JBILXQ010000021.1, on the reverse strand, counting down.
GTCTTGGTCGGTCCGTACGCGCATCCCGCAGTGGACGAGGCGGAGGAACTGCTGCTGCGCTTCCTCGAGGATTTCTTGGGTGAGAAGCACCGCTACTTGCGTGAGCACCGTGCCAACACGCTGCCTTCGATGGAGCGCACCGTGGCACGCTTGGCCAAGCGCGGCGCCCAAACGGCGACCATTGCGCATGGCAATGTGGAGCGCTGGTTGGGCTTGATGTGCTTGTCGTTGTACATGGACCATGAGCCGCACTTGCGGCCGTTGGCCACGCGCATGCATCGCTTCTGGAATGAGGCGCTGCATGAGTCGGACACGGGCGAACCGGCTTACCGCCATGCGGTGGTGGCGAGCTTCGTAGGTGCACCGCCACGCGTGGTCTACACACAGAAGGCAGACGCCTTGCCAACCAAGGTCTTGGCAGGCGCGCGCGTGCTCTCCACCAAGCTGGTCGAGTTCGAAGCTGCGCGCCGTGATTGGCGGGCCGAGAAGTTGCGCCTAGAGGAAGTGGTCAAGACCTTCCGCCTTGATCTTGCGGGCCACAAGCAGACGCTCAAAGAGTCGCAAGCGAAGGAAGCGCAAGCACTGCAGGTGGTGGACACCTTGCGCGCAGACTTGCAGGGACACGCTGAAGCGTTGCGCGCGAGTGCCGCCTCATTGTTGGCGCAGCAAGCCGAAGCCAACACGCAAAAAGCCGAGTTAGAAGCCGATCTGGAACGCCACAAGACCGTGGTGGCGGAGCGTGAGGCACGCTTGGTTGAGTACAACCAGGTAGCCGAGACTTTGCGTGATGACTTGGTCCAGACCAAGTCGGCACTGGTTGCTGTGCAGGCTGATCTGGATGGCCATCGCGCCACCGTTGCCGCCTTGCGTGTGGAGGAAGCCGCGCTACGCGACGAGACGCTGGCGCTCGGTCGCGATGTCAGCAGCCTGCAGGCGCATAGCACCGAGTTGGAGCATGCGCTCGCGGAGCACAAGTTGGTGCTTGCGGATCGCGAGCAGCAACTGGCTGCTTGGCAACAGGTGCTCGCCGAGCGCGAGGCATTGCTGGCGGCCGAGCAAGCAGCA
>JBILXQ010000266.1:0-4451 GCA_044378375.1 Planctomycetota bacterium | reverse complement strand
GGGCAGCCGTTGCAGATGCCCACACCGCAACCCATCATCGACTCGAGCGAGAGCCAACAAGGCAGTTGGTGCTGGCGCGCATAGGCTTCCACCGCTTCGAGCATGCGCTCCGGCCCACAGGCCAGCAATCGCACGCGCTTGGGCAACACACCTTGCGCCTGCAAATGCTCAAGCAGCTGTAGCACGTGGCCCTTGAGGCCCGCGCTGCCATCCATCGTGCAGGTCTCTACGCGTACGCCCAATGTGCGGAACGCGTCGAGGTCGTACAGCAAGCCTTGCTTGGCCGCACCGTAAAGGATGGTCAGCTTGGACGCGGGGCAAGGCGCTTGCCCATCCATCCCGCGCAGTGCTTGCTCGACGCCCATCCAAAACGGCGCGGAGCCAATGCCACCCGCGAGCATCACCCACGGATCCCCCTCGCCATCCAAGGTCGGCCAACCGTTGCCCAACGGACCGATGGCGCGCAACTTGGTGCCCGGCGTGCAAGCCGCCAGCGCCTTCGTGCCCTGCCCCATCACCTTGATGAGGAACTCCATCTCGTCGCCCTCTTGGCGGTACAACGAGAACGGCCGCGGGATGGCGGGCGACAAGCGATCTTCACGCCGCAACATCCAGAACCGCGCCGCGCGCAACGGCGGCTGCGGCGTTTCCGTCTTGATGCGCAAGATGACGCCATCGTCTCCGCACGGCGTGACGGAGACGCACACGGCGCCGAGCGAACGAGCATCAGACGGGGGCGCGGGCATGGTGCGAGATGCTACCGTCCCGCCTCCATCCGGACGAGCGCCATGCAGCACCAGCACCCGACCTTTGAGGACATCGTCACCAAACGCCGCCCCGTGGAAGTGATCGCCGAGGACGACGCCCACCTGGCGTTCCTCTCACCCACCCCCTACCGCCCCGGCCACATCGTGGTGGCGACGAAGAAGGTGGTCCCGTACCTCTACGACCTGAGCGCGGACGAGCATGCGCGCCTGTGGAGCTTTGTGCGCCAGGTGGCGGTGCTGCAGAAGGAGCGCCTCGGTTGTGAGCGGGTGTGCACGGGGGTGATTGGGTGGGTGGTGAGGCATGTGCATGTGCACTTGGTGCCGACGGATGCGGATGGGCAGTATCCGGGGTTGCCGGGGGTGGTGGCGGAGGAGGGGGAGTTGAGGAGGTTGGGGGAGTTGCTGAGGCAAAAGTGATACTGGCGTAGACGAGTGTGCAGAGATTGGAGCGGCCTGCGTATCTCGTGTGTCAAAACCACCCAGATTCCGTCCCGCACTCAAAGCCGCGTACGTCTGGCTGGAATTAGCCCGAGATTGCCGAGCGCCGAGCGCAACTTTCAGCCGCCACACGCTGCGTTGTGCGGCCATTGAGGCGGGTGCCTGAGCAACGCTCTACCGGCCTGACGCACACGCCCAGACCTAGACCTGGAAGCAAACCAAGTCAGCTTTCACAGGCTACGTACTGTCACCAGCGCGCACGGCCCTCCTAAGCCTGTTGCGCTACGCCAAGTCGTGCACACTCGTGTGGGCCAGTATCACCGGCCGCGCCGGTACACCACCTGCGTCTTCGACTTCCCCGCCACGTCATACATCATCCACTCACCCTCACACCACCCATCCATATAGCTGCCCACCTGCGCCAACGTTCCATCGCTGCGCCACTGCTTCCACAAACCATTGGGCTTGCCATTCACAAACGGCCCCTCCTCGCTCTTCGCCCCATTGGGATGGAAGAACGACCACACCCCCGTCTCGAGCCCGCGCTCAAAGCGCCCGCTCTGCAATGGCACATCGCCTGTAGCGCGGAACTCCCAAGGTCCGTGACGTTGGTCGTCGAGGTACGCGCCCTTGGAGGCAAGCGTCCCATCTGAGTGCCACTCCTGCCAGTCGCCTTGACGCAACCCCAGCTTGTACTGGCCGGTGGACTTGAGCTTGCCGTTGGCATGCCACTCGGTCCACACGCCGCTCTTCTGGCCGGCGGCATAGGCGCCTTGCGTGGCCTCCGTGCGGTCCTCGTGCCACGCCACCCAAGGCCCATCCAACTTGCCGGCCACATAGGTGCCGCGCGCCTTGGGCTGGTCGCTGTACATCCAGTTCCAAGTCCACTCGCCCACAGGCACGCCTTGTTCGAACGCACCGCGCTGAGCGAGACGGCCGCTCTCGCGCCAGAAGGTCCACTCACCGTGCGCCAAGCCAGCTTGGAAGCTGCCCTCAGATTCCTTGCGACCGTTGGCGTACCACCAGGTCCACGCGCCGGTCTTGAGGCCATGCGCCCACGCGCCTTCGTGATCCTTCGCGCCATCGGGGTACCACGCACGCTCCATGCCGTGCGTCACCCAAGTGCCGTTGGCCTGGATCTCTTCCACCGCGAGCATCGGGCGTCCACTGGCGAACAACTGCTCGCGCATGCGCGGAGCTTGCGGCTCCTCTGCAGCGCACAGCAACCACAAGGCAGCCAAGCACAGGCTCATGCGAACACTCCCGCCAGAGGCTCATAGCGTTGACCAAGCACGGTCTCGTTCTTCACGCCGAACCAGCCATCGAGCACCGTGGCGTACGCGCGACGGAAGTCGATGGTGTGCTTGAGATCGCCTTCGACAAGATCCGCGAGCGACGGATGCTTGCCGTGTAAACCACCCTTGACAGGCGAACCCAAGTAGAACATCGGCCCAGCAGTGCCGTGATCGGTGCCCATCGACGCGTTGTCGGCAACACGGCGACCGAACTCGCTGAACACGAGCACCGCGATGTTGTCACCAGCAGGAGTGCCGCGCACATCAGCGAGGAACGCGGACAAACCAGTGTCGAGCTCCGACATCAACTTGTCGTGGCGATAGACCTGATTGGCGTGCGTGTCATAGCCCTGGTGCGTCACGGACATGACCGTCACACCGATGCGCGACTGCAGCAACGCCGCAGCCGTCTGCAGATCCTGCCCCAAGTCGTGCTTGGGATAGGCCACGCGCGGCTTGTACTCCGCGGCTGCGCGACGAATCTCGCTCGAGCTGGCTTGTGCATTGCGCACCACCGAGCGGATCTGCTCGAGCGGATGGCCCGCCTCAGGACGCCGCATGCCGCCTTCGCGCGCAATGTCGGCACCGTTCTCGGCCCAACGATACGGCGGCGGTTGATCAAAGCACACCACCGCATGCGAGCTGCTCTTCAGCGAGTACGGCAAGGACTGCCCCACATGCACCATGTGCGGGATCTCGCGATCCTTGGGGTATTGCTCGGCCATCAAGCGCGCCACCCAACCATCACCGGAAGCGCGACCAGAGTGGCGCGCGGTGTGCCAGATGTCTTGCGAAGTGAAGTGGCTGTGATTCGGTTGGTCGTAGCCTGCGCCCTCGACGATAGCGAGCTTGCCTTCGTCCCACTGCGCTTTGAGGCCCTGCAGCGCGAAGTGGAAACCGCGATAGTCATCGAGCTTCAGCACACTCTCGGCTTTGTGACCCACGCGACCGCGTGCAGAGTGATACAGATCGTCGGCGTACGGAACGATGCACGAGAGTCCATCGTTACCACCCGACAACTCCAGCAACAGGAGCGCGCGCGGCGGCGCATCCTGCGCTTGTTCGCGCGCCAGTGCGGCTTCACGCGCCAACGCACCGCGGCCCAAGAGCCACATGCCGCCGAAGATCGTGACACCGCCGACCAAGAGGCCGCGGCGATCCAAACCGTGATGAGCAGAGTGTGTCATGGTGTGTCTCAACTCAGTTCAGTTGCGCCTCGGGCAAGCTCAACACGAAGTGCGCCGTACGACGCAGCACATCTTCGGCTTGAGCGTGACCCAACAGTTGTGCTTGTTCTGTGATGCCCGCTGCTTCGCGCTCGCGCGCGACGAAAGCCGCGATCGCGTTGCGCACGCCGCTGTCGAGACTGACCTCGATGGACAACAACTCCCCGGCCATCCACGCCGCGATGCGTGCATCGCCCACGGCCATCGCCTTGTGAGCTTGTTCCACCAACGCAACCTGCGGTTGCCAGCCCGTGTGCTGGATGTACGCCAACTGATTCAAGCCGTTGTTGCGGCTCTTCTTCAACGCGCCCATCATCGGCATCTCCGCATCCATGCGCGGTTGTTCGAACTCGGCATCGCGAATCAAACCATCGACCGACACGAGCCCGAGCAAGATGCCCGCCATGTTCGAGCGGTACATCATCGTGGCCGTGGTGATCCACGCCATGTCCGGTTCCCAACCTTTAACACTCGGCGGCCAGAACAAGCGTTGCCCCAGCACATCACCCATGTTCTGGACCATCTGTCCAGGCGGCGCGATGCTCAACTTGCGCGCTGAGCCCACCACCCACTCGATGGGCGGAACGATGCGCCGACCGACGATCTCTTCGCGATAGAACGCAGGATCCGCGAACAAACGGCGCAGGAATTGGCCGATGTCCATCTCGTGACTGCGCAAGAAGGCGGCGTAGTCCTGCACACGCTCTTGGGCCGCCGGCGCACCT
>JBILXQ010000265.1:0-4457 GCA_044378375.1 Planctomycetota bacterium | reverse complement strand
TCGTTGCGATCACCATGGACTTGCACACCGATCAGGCCCGTGGGCGCATAGCCGGGTGTGCCGCTGGGCAGTTGGTAATCCACGAGCGGCTCACCATTCAGCCATGCTTCCAAGCGCAGGTCGGCGCCAGTCACGCGCACTTTGAGTGCGTTCCACTGGTCCTTCTTAAACTTGGCCTTGCCCGCTTCGTTGTGGACCAAGAACCCATCCGAGTAGATCGCGCCGACCTCGCCATCCGAGCGGTAGTCGAGCGTCAGTTGCGCGCCTTTGCCGCCCGGCGCCATGCGCACGAAGATCCCCGAGTCGAACGGATAGGAGATCATCGTTTCGAGCTCGAGCTCGAACTCTGTGTACGGCTTGGTGGTGTAGAGCAAGCCTCCTTGACCAGTCTTGCTTTGGCGTCCGACAATCGCGCCGTCCTCGACGCTCCAATCAGCATCGCCGTCATAGCGCCCACCGCTTTCGGTCCAACCAGCGAGGGTCTTGCCGTCAAAGAGCGGCGTCCATTGCGCCGCCGCTTGCGGAGCTTGTGCCAGAAGAGGGGCTGTGAGGACGACGAGCGCGCTCAAGACGCGCGACACTACTGCTGTGGCGGCCATGGTGCGCACGAGGCTAGCATGTAGGCGCCATGACGAAGACGGTTGCAGCAAGAAAGACGCGCGCAGGCGTGTTGGGTGTGTGCAGTTGGTCGCTACAACCGAGCTCGCCCCGCGACCTAGCGGACAAGCTCGCCGCGTGCGGTGTGAGCTGGACGCAACTGGCCTTGACACCGTTGCGCGAGGGCGCATTGGACTGCTCGGCGGTCCTCGCCGAGCTCCAGCGGCGCGGCATTCGTGTGCGTTCCGGCATGGTTCAGACCATTGGCGAGGACTACACCACGCTCAAGAGCATCGAACGCACCGGTGGCTTGCGGCCGGATGCGCACTGGGCCACGAACCGCGCGAACCTCGAGGTGGAAGCCAAACTCGCGCGACAGTTAGGGCTGCGCTTGGTCACTTTGCATGCTGGCTTCTTGCCGCATGAACGCAACGGCGAGCGATACAAGCTGCTCGAGCGCTTGCGCACGCTGGTCGACATCTTTGCTGCGCAAGGAGTGCGCGTAGGGTTTGAGACGGGTCAAGAGTCTGCGCCTACTCTACTGGAGGTGCTCGACGAGTTGGGACGCCCTTCGGCAGGCGTGAACTTTGACCCTGCCAATATGCTCTTGTACGGCATGGGCGATCCGGTAGAGGCTCTGCGTCTGTTGTGGCCGCATGTCGTGCAGGTCCACATCAAGGACGCTGTAGCAGCCAAGACAAGAGGGCAATGGGGCAGCGAGGTCCCCGTCGGCACTGGTCAAGTGAACTGGACAGCCTTCTTTGAGCTGCTGGCCGCCCAATTGCCGCAAGTGGACGCGATGATCGAGCGTGAAGCCGGCGACCAGCGTGTCACGGACATTTGCACGGCGCGTACGGTGGTGCAGGCCCACGCTGGGGCCACCGTATGACTCGTCCCATCGGGGTAGGGGTGGTCGGCCTGGGCTTGATGGGGCGTGTCCACATCGAGGCCTACACCAAAGCGGCCCTTGAGGGTCACGCCTGTCGTTTGGTGGCCGTTTCGGATCACAGTCCAGAACGCTTGACAGGGCGCACGCAAGTCACAGGGAACCTTCAATCGGGCGGCGATGCGCTCCTGTTTGATCCGCAGCAGGTCACCACGGGCACCGATCCTGCGGTGGTGTTCGATCACCCCGATGTCGAGCTAGTCAGCATCTGCACGCCCACGCCTACGCATGTAAGCCTCGCGCTGCAGGCCTTGGCCAAGGGCAAGCATGTGCTCTTGGAGAAGCCGGTGTCGCTCGATCCCGACGAGATCGAGCGCCTTGCACAGGCCGCACACGCGGCACAGCGCTGGTGCATTCCGGCCATGTGCATGCGCCACTGGCCTGGTTGGGATCTGCTACGCGAGGTGGTCCAGGATCGTCGCTACGGCGCGCTGCAAGCACTCAGCTTCCGTCGTTTGGGTGCGCGTCCGACGTGGGGAGCTGGCTTCTACGACGACTCGCACAAGACAGGCGGCGCGCTGTGTGACTTGCATGTGCACGATGCCGATCTAGTGCAGTGGATCCTAGGTGTGCCCGATGCAGTGCGCTCGGTCGGTACGCTGGATCATCACACGACCATCTATCACTACGCGCGCGGTCCGCGTCAGGTGCTCGCTGAAGGCGGCTGGCTTGCGGGAGGCTCTGTGCCGTTCCGCATGAGCTATGTCGCCGAGTTCGAGCAAGCCACCATCGAGTACGACTTGCGGCGCACGCCGCCGTTAGAGATCTCGCACGCCGGTCAGACGCAGGCGATTGATCCGGGCACAGGCACGGGCTACGACGGCGAAGTGCGCAATGCGCTGGCTGTGGTGCGCGGCACGGCGCAACCTGCAGCCACCCTCAAAGAAGCGGCGTCCGTCATGCGCATGTTGCGTGACGAACGCCGCTCGCTTGAGTCCTGATCCAGCTACTCAGCTGAACTTCGTGTAGCCCGGACGCGGCACCGGCGTCACGGCCACTTCGCCCATCGCCGGCACAGCCGGACCGAGCACTTCGGTCGAAGTCAGCAGCTTCTCCCAGGTAATCACTTCGCCCGTGTAGGCAGCCATGCGGCCCATGATCGCCATCAAGGTGCTTTGCACGGCCCACTCGGTGTCGTTGCGCACCTTGCCGCTGCGAATGCCGGCGAACATCTCTTCGTGCTCATGCACATACATGTTCTTCGACGGGCCGTCGTAGACCCAGTTCGCGCTTTCGCCCTTGATCACATGGCTCGGGCCCCAGCCGTTGATGAACGCGGTACCCTTCTCGCCATAGACATAGTCCGTGTTGTCGGTGGGGCAGTTCTCCCACTGGCGCGCTTGCAAGAAGCTGCGCACACCGCCCTTGTACTCGTAGGTGACGCCGAAGTGGTCGTAGATGTTGCCTACACCATCGGCGCGTTGCGCACGACCGCCCACCGCCCAGCAGCGCAGCGGAGTTTGGTTGTTCATGGCCCAGTTCAGCTTGTCCACCGAGTGGCAGGCTTGCTCGACAATGTGATCGCCACCGAGCCACAAGAAGTGGAACCAGTTGCGCACTTGCCATTCCATGTCCGTCTGGCCGTCCTTGCGCGCAAAGGACGCATTCGGCGAGCCGTTGTAAGTGGCGTAGATGGTGCGGATGTTGCCGATCGCGCCCTTATGGATCTGCTCGTACACCGCGCGCTCCGGCAGGCTCGAGCGCCAGCAGAAGCCCGACATCAAGGAGAGGTTCTTCTCCTTCGCCTTGAGTCCCGCAGCCTGGATTTGCAGCGCTCCGGGCACATCCACGCCAAAGGGCTTCTCGGCAAAGACATGCTTGCCTGCATCGATGGACTTGACCACTTGCGTCGGGCGGAAGGCCGGCGGGGTGGCCAGCAAGATCACCTCGATGTCCGTCGCCAGCATGCGATCCAGGGCTTCAAAGCCGATGAACTCGCGATCGTCGATTTTGACACGGTCCTTGTACTCGACGCTGGTCTCCAGGTTCGTGCGGCAGCTCTTCACGCGATCGCCAAGGATGTCACCGATGGCGTGAATGACCACGCCGCTATCGGCTTGCAACGCATCGAATGCAGCGCCCGTGCCACGGCCGCCGCAACCTAGCAAGCCCACCTTGATCGGCGGCAGTTTGGGCTTCGGCTGAGCCGGTTCGGCTTGCTTCTCCTGTGCGAAGGCATTGCCTACAGCCAACGCCGCGGTCGCCATCGCGCCGGCCTTGATCACATCGCGTCGTTCGTAGGTCGAGGGATTCGTCTCGGTCATGGTCGTCGTTCCGAAATCGGTTCCGAAAGCAGGGGGGCTAGCCATGCGTCCCACGACGCATGGCATCTACGCAGTCTACAGCGTGTGCCGATCAGTGGTGCGCGTGATCTCTATTCAGCGCCCGATCACATTAGTGCCCGTCGCACACCACGCGGAAGCCCACAAAGCCGCCGTCCGCTAGCCACCACACGCTCTTGGGGATCTGGGGGTCGGTCGCATTCAGCGCCGCATCGTTGGCGCGCCGCGCGCTGATCATCAAGGCTTCGGGCTTCTCTTTGAAGCTGCCGCCCTTGGCCACAAAGCTGCCATCGGCTGCCAGCGTCCACTCGCAAGCATTGCCGTGCATGTCATGCAGGCCATACGCATTGGCCGCCTTCAGTCCCACGCTTCGCGTCTCGAGGCGGAAGTCTTCCTCGTCCATCGCGTTGGCAAAGTACCAGGCATGGTCTGTCAACTTCTCTTGACCACCGGCGAAGCCCCATTCACCAGCCTGTCCCGCGCGAGCGGCATGCATCCATTCAGCCTCGGTCGGCAAACGGAAGCGATAGCCGGTTTTCGCGCTGAGCCACTTGCAGTACTCCGCCGCGCCCTTGGTCGAGACGCTGATGACCGGATAGTTCTTATGGCCGAAGCCGCGATCCATCAGGATG
>JBILXQ010000264.1:0-4458 GCA_044378375.1 Planctomycetota bacterium | reverse complement strand
TAGCTCACTTCTTCTTGGGCTTGTCGTCGCCCTTCGACTTGCCCTTGCCGTAGACCTCTTCACGCAGGGTCGCCATGTCGTCGCGGTAGCGCCCGATCGCCGTGCGCACATTGGCGTCGAGGTTCTTGAACGCAGCCGCAATGCGTACGCCGTCCAAGCGCTCTTCCACGCGTTGAATGGTCATGTGTGCCTCGCAGAAGCCGCGCTGGTACATCGGCAGCGGGAAGCGTGCGCGCCACTCAGTGCCGATGGCGAGCATCTGGCCCATCTCGAAGGGTGTCAAGCCGGTTTGACCGCCGCTCCAGCTGAACTCCAAGCCGTCGAGGCTGACATCCACCATGCGGCCCACGAAGCTGCCAGGAAGAGTCTCGCCCTTCTTCGGCTTCTTGAGGAAGAGCTCGATGCGCTTGGCATCCATGGGCGCAAAGGTGATCGTGGCGTGATCGTGCGCCTCTGTGCTCACCTCCGGCTTGGCGGCCTTCGGCGCTGCACCGCGCACGGCGCTCACAGCGTCCTCGACGCTGCCAACCACGGTCAAGATGCGATTGATGCCCACGCGCTCGAAGATGTCGCGACAGAAGGTGCTAGGGCGAGAGACCGCCAGTTTGCCTCCGTTGGAGGCCAGTGAGCGGTTGGTCTTCACCAGCGCACCCAGCGCCGTCGAGTTGATGAACCGCACGAACTGGAGGTCGACAACAATACGCACAAGTCCAACCTTCTTGAGGTTGTCGAGCTCATCCTCAAAGGTCTTGACGGCGTAGTGGTCAAACTCGCCCTTGAGGTAAAGGATCGCGTAGTCGTCGAAGGCTTCGGGAGTGATCTGCATAGGTCGGTTACCTACCGAGTTGGAGCGGAAGGGGGGCAGGAGTAGACTCCAAACCCATGTTCTGGCGCAAGAAGGAACGCCCCAAGGAAGAGGCTACGCCTGCCGTACGGCCGGCGGCTCCGTCGCCGCGTCCGGCCGCCCCTGCGGCGCAGGACACCCGTTCTAGCTTCTTGTTAGGCAGCGACCTGTCGGATCGCCAGCGCCTCGATGCTTTGTTCGCCGCCATCACACGCGTCACGGACGCGGGCTCGACGCGCGGCGCGAACCTTCAGGACCTTCTGGCCTACTTGGTTGATCTGGCCGTTGAGTTCACCCGGGCGGAGCGCGGCTTCCTGATCGAGCAGCAGGCCGATGGAAGCCTGGAGACTAGGGTTGCTCGATCGCGCGCCGCCGATCTGCCACCGCGTACGCGCTGGCCCCAGAGCTTGGTAAGGCGCTTGCTGGACGACGGTCAAGCCGTTTGTACACAGATCGATCCTGACAACGAGCAGCTCGATCTAGGCAGCTCCATCATCGACATGAAGTTGCGCGCGATGATGGCCGTGCGCTTGGATGCTTTGCGCACAGTCGATGGACAGACCTTGCGCGGAGTGCTGTACGTCGATTCCAAGCAGGTCTCCCGCACCTTTGCAGCCGGCGATCTGCGCTTCTTCCAAACACTCTCGGCGTTCATCGCGATCGCAGCGCGCAATGCGGACTATCGTGCTGCACTAGTGCAGAAAGCCCAGCAGGATCGCGAACTGGAGATCGTGCGCTCGATTCGCGATGACTTGAATCCTGCGCCTATCGTTCACCACCCGTTGTATGAAGTGGCTGCGTGGGCCGAGGCTGAGGACTTGGCTTCGGGTGACTACTATGACTGGCTCGTATTGCCGGATGGTCGCTTGGCTGTGCAATGCGGTGACGTCACGGGCCACGGCGTGGGCTCGTCGCTCATCATGGCCTCGGCTACGGCCGCGACGCGGGCCTACTTGCACAGCGATGACGATCCGGCGCGCATCGTGGCTCAGGTGTCGCGTGACTTGGCACCGCATCTGCGCACCAAGACGCATCTCACCTGTTTTCTAGGCATTTTCGGCACAGATGGCATGTTGCGTGCCCTCAATGCAGGTCACACGCCGCCGCTGCACTGGCGCAAAGCCACGCAGACGGTAGATGCGATGCCTGACACGCACAATGCCGCCATCGGCTTTGTGGATGAGTCCTTTGATTGGCAAGCGGCTGCACCACGCGTCATTGAGCCGGGTGACATGGTCATCATGACTAGCGATGGCTTCACCGAAGCACGCGCGCAGGGCAGTGACGATCAACTGGGTGAAGAGGGCTTTGCACAGTTGGTGCAACGCGTGGCACCTACCTGCGCGACACCGGGGGCTGTGGTGGAAGCGCTACGGTCGGCCTTGCTTGAGTACACTGGCGGACGACTATGGGACGACACCACTTTGGTCGTCGTGCGCCGCAAGACATCGTGACACACACACACACATCTCGCGGCGCGGACTTGTTTGTACGCGGCGCTCGTATCTGGCCTTCCCATCCCCGTCACGCAGCGGTGGACATCCGCATCGTGGGTGGGGTTATCGATGAGATCGGACCCGCTTTGGACGGCGCAGGACTGCCTGTGCTGGATGCGCAAGGTCTGAGCGTCATCCCCGGCTTGGTTGATGTGCATGTGCACTTCCGTGACCCGGGCCTCGAGCACAAAGAAGGTTGGGATCACGGCTCCGCGGGAGCACTGCATGGCGGCGTGACGAGCGTGGTGGAGGTTCAGAACAACCCTCCGCTGTCGCTCGATCGTGCCGCCTTGGAAGCACGGATTGCGCATGTGCGCACGCGCTCACGGGTGGACTTCGGTTGTCTAGCCAATTTGACATCCGACTCCATTGGTAATTTGGCGGACATGGCTCCGTTGACTCCGGCTTTCAAGCTGTTCCTCGGAGGCTCAACGGGTCTGGGTGGAGAGACTGACTACGGCACGCTGCGCCGCTTGTTTCGCGCGGCGGCCTTGTCCGGCCGCATGATCGTCGCGCATTGCGAGGACGAGAACATGTTGCGCGAGGCCAAGAAGGCCTACCCCGAGCCCACCGTGCTGCAGCATCATGTGCTGCGGTCCGTCGAGTCCGAGATCCAGTCGGTGCGCATGAGCATCGAATGGGTCGAGGAAACTGGTGCAGAGCTGCACGTGTTTCACGTGTCCACGCAAGGCGCCTGTGAGCTGATTGCGGATGCGCGCCGCAGAGGCCTGCCCGTTTCCGGCAGCACGGGCCCACAGTACGTGCACCTTTCCTGCGACGACGCTCCGCGTCTGGGCAACCTGCTCAAGGTCAATCCCTCGATCAAGACACCCCGCGACGGGGCAGGTATTCTTGCCGCGGTGGAGTCGGGTGTGATTGATGCAATCGGCACGGATCACGCTCCGCATCCTCTGACAGAGAAGATGCGCGACTATGCACACGCGCCGTCGGGTATGCCTTCCGTTGATTTGTTGTGGCCCCTGACTCTCGAGCTCGTGCGTCAAGGGCGTTTGACAGCAGAGGCTGCACTGGCCAGTGTGACTTGGCGCGCTGCTCAATCGCTGCACTTGCCGCGCAAGGGGCGTTTGGTGCCCGGTTATGACGGTGATTTGACGCTGTTCGATCCCACCGAAACCCGCAAGGTGTCCGGTGCACACTTGCCTTCACGGTCGAAGTGGTCAGCGTACGAGGGCTGTGAGCTGGCTGGTTGGCCACGCCTGGTGATCCGGCGAGGAGAACTCGCCTTCAAGGACGGCGAAGTCCTGGTCAAGGCGGGCGGGCGACCGTTGGACTTGCAACCACCGCTTCCTATCCACGGCAGGTGAGTGCAGAGCTTTCTACGCAGGTGCGCTTCGAACCGGAGTTCCTCCGGCGCTTGGGCCTGCGTATCGAGCAGCGTCGAGCGCAAGGCTTGTTGCGCCGCAGCTCGCAGCCGTTGGATGTGAGCCCAGCGTCGGGCGGCAAGTTGCGCGGCATGAGTGCCGGTTTTGAGTTGGACCGCATGAGGTCTTGGCGCTGGGGCGATGATCCTCGTCAGGTCGACTGGGCCGCCACCTTGCGCAGTGGCGAACCTATGGTGCGCGTGGTGCGGGGCGAGTCCGCGCCGGAGTGCACACTGGTCTTGGATGCCTCCTTGTCCATGGCCGTGGGACAGCCCACCAAGTTGCAGCGTGCGGCCGAACTGGTCGCGTGGCTGGCAGCTTCCATGCTGGAGTTGGGAGGCCGCGTGCGTTTGGTGGTGCATGGTTCGACGGTGCATGTGCATACGGCCGGCAGTCGAACGCAGCTGTCTCGTTTGCTTGTCGCACTTCAAGGTGTGCGTGCGGCTGGACACTGGTCGGCGGCTGATTTGGCAAGTTCTGTTCCACAGCGCGGCCTTGCCTGGGTGATTGGTGACTACATGTCCGTTGATCCGGGGGCCTCGAACGGTGCCTTGTGCAGGCAGCGCACACGCGGTGGTCTGCACGCCTTGTTGGTGCTTGCGCCCGAAGAGCGTGACCCTCAACAGGGATCGGTGCTGTGGCGCGATCCCGAAGATCGCCGTGCAAGCTCGGCGCAGATTGATGGGGCACTGCAAGCCCGCTACCAGGCCGATTTGTCTAGTGAACTGGACAAGCG
>JBILXQ010000263.1:0-4460 GCA_044378375.1 Planctomycetota bacterium | reverse complement strand
CTTCGCCAGCCGGGTTGTTGGCTACGGTGCGCGGGTTGTGATGGTGCGACCAATAGGCCAGGTCAAAGTTGTACTGCGCAACCTCGTGGATCTGATTCTCGGTCTCCACATTGCCGTGTTCCGTCGTGCCAATGTAGATGCCCACGCGCGAACGGTTGCGAGTGGCGAGATCGATGCCCGCGTCTTTCAGCGCATCGCCAGCGCAAAAGATGCTGATGGAGCCTGCGCGCGTGCCGCGCCGCAGTTCCTTGCGCTTTTGGTAGCGCAGCGCATCAAAGTCGCACACACCTGCATTGGTCTCGCCTACATGGCGGATCGACCACTTCTTCACGCCCGACACGCCGTTCAGCAAGTTGGCGCGATAGGTAGCTAGGTCGTTGCCGTTGGGACTCGTCAGTCCCACCCCTGTGATGACGATGCGGGATAGTTCAGGCACGCTTCACCTCGCGTTGCATAGGAGCGTCGGGATGCGGAAGGTCCTCGTCGTCGTCATCGTCCTCTTCGGGCTCAGGCATGCGCTCGAGCAAGCGCTTGGCAAGCTCCGCGCGTGAGCGCTCATCGTCCGCGCCGGCCACCAGCTTCGCCGGCACCTTGACTCCGACCTTGAGTGCCGTGCTTACCGCCTTGGACAAGAGACTCTGGCTATCGCCGAGCGCGCGCTCGACAGAGGAGAACACGAGTTGCATCACAGCTTCGGCGATCTCGCAGCTGGTGATGATGGAACGCAGCGTGGCCACGCGCGGGTCCCGCTCGCCAAAGCGCCCGCGCACATACTCGAGCGTCGCTTCAGCCGTCTGCTTGAACTTGCCAAACACGACCTGTTCACGCCTGCGGAACACGGTGGCGACAATGGACAGCGTGTTGCCCACTGGCGCATGCAGATGGCAGCGCCGCGCAGGATCGAACTCGACCGAGATGGCGCCCCATTCGGAAAGCTCATGGAGCGTGGTCGAGGTCGCGCCCTGCGACAACTCGAGGATGTGCATCACTTCCTTCGAAGACAGCGGCTGTCCCGACAGGACCAACAGACCCCAGACGCGGCCATGCACACGCTTAAACCCGAAGGTCTTGAAGAAGAGCTCGAAGGACGGCAGTTGAGCCATCAACGGCGCATCTAGAGACTCGAGTTCTTTGGTCGGCTGGGGGGCCTTCTCGCTCGACATGGTGGGCTACGCTACGCGGGTGGGGGCTTCGCGGATTTCAGACTTTTCTGAAATGCGCGATAGATGTCCCATATCCAGCGCGTCCTGTCCAAGAATACCCTTGCCTGCTTGGCCTATTTGGTTGTGCAAGCTGGCTTAAATATCTAGATGCCAGACACTTACGGCGATTCTAGTAGCAGAATGGAGCAGAACAGGCCCGACCCGATGCCTAGGAGCGCAATGCGGTGGTGCGGTTGGATGTGGCCCGCAGCACAGGCCTCCGCATAGGTGATGGGCAGGGAGCAGCTGCCGATGTTCCCCAGTCGCTCCACTGTCGGATAGTCGCGGGCGGGATCGAGTTGCAAGGTGGACAACAGCATGCGCCGGTGCGCCACGCCTACTTGGTGGGTGACATACCGGTCGATGGCCTCCGGGCGCAGAGAGTGCTCGACCAAGAAGTCGGCCCAAGTACGCGCCGCCAGAGCATTGCCTGCGTGGAGGAGGGCCTCGCTATCGGTCTCCATCAGCGGCCCTTCGATGCCGGAGGCCTGTCCGGTGGGGACCCCGCCTTGGCAGAGGTGATTGTGCTCGGTTGCTGCACGCTGGGTTGCTCCGCATACGCGCACCGCCTGCGGAGCGAGTCGCTCGTGTGCCAAGACGACGGCCGCACCTCCGGCGCCGATCGTCAACGAGGCAAAGGCGCGCTTGAGCTCTTCGCGCGAGGTGTCCGGTTTACTTGTCAGGTGCGCCAGCGTGGCCTCGACGAGTGGCCCGCCATCTTCACCTGCGACCACCAATCCACGCTCGATTTCGCCGCGTTCGATCAAGCTGGCGACAATGCACAGCGCATTCGCGAAGCCGAGGCACGCGTTCGAAAGGTCAAAGCCCAACGCGGTGGCCGGCAGTCCCAAACGCGCGTGGACCACCGAAGCAGTCGCGGGTTCCAGGAAGTCACGACACACCGAGGCATGCACCACCACACCAATGCTGGAGCGATCGATCCCGACCAAGGCTCGCTCTGCAGCCGCAGTCGCGATGGCACTCGGACGCGTGCCTGGTGCAAAGAAGCGTCGCTCGCGAATGCCCGACATCAGCTCCAAACGACCTTCGGAAAGGCGCAGCCGTTCGTACACGGGAGCCAGCCTTTGCTCGAGCTGCTGTGAGGTCACGACACGCTCGGGCAGATGCGTGGCGATGGCCTCCATACGGACTTTGTGGAAGCGCATGGGGCGACTAGAACACCGTGCGCGAGGCCGTTTGTCCACTTTGGGACCGGGACAGGGGCGGGGAGAGGGGCTGATTTGACGGATTCCAGCACCTGCTGCGATGATGACAGGCGCAGTGCCGGCCCCCACCCCGATCCTGCACGTCGACATGGATGCGTTCTACGCATCCATCGAGATCCGTGATGCTCCAGCGCTCGCCGGCCGACCGGTGTGCGTGGGTGGTCCTTCACATAAACGCGGAGTCATCGCGGCTGCAAGTTACGCCGCGCGCCGCTTTGGTGTGCGCTCGGCGATGCCGACAGCAGAGGCGTTGCGCCTCTGCCCTGACTTGGTGCTGTTGCCGCCGGACTTCGAACGCTACACCGCCGAGTCGCGGCGCATCATGAGCATCTTCCAGCGCTACACACCTTTGGTGGAGCCGCTGTCTTTGGATGAAGCCTTCCTCGATGTTACGGGTTGTGAACGCTTGGCTGGCGAGCCCAAGGACATCGGCTTGGCGATCAAACGCGCGATCTTGGCCGAGACTGGGCTTGTCGCGAGTGTGGGTGTTGCTCCCAGCAAGTTCTTGGCGAAGCTGGCTTCCGATCTCGACAAGCCGGACGGCTTCCGTGTGATCTTGCCCGAGGAAGTGCGCACGGTGCTCGATCCGCTGCCGGTGTCCAAGATCTATGGCGTAGGCCCGCGCACAGCCAAGCGTTTGGAAGCCTTGGGAGTGCAGACGATCGGGGATCTGGCTGCGCGCGCGCGTGCCGATGTGGTGCAGGAGTTCGGCGCCACAGGCGCTTGGATTCATGATTTGGCACATGGTTTGGACGATCGGCGCGTGACACCGCGCCGTGAAGAGAAGAGCCATGGCATGGAGCGCACCTTCGAAAGCGATGTCGGCTCACGCGAAGAACTGCGCTTGGTGTTGCTGGAGTTCGCCGAAGAAGTGGCTTTTGACATGCGCAACAAAGGCTTGCGCGGCCGCACCATCGCGATCAAGGCGCGCTTCAGCGACTTCCACACGATCACGCGCACCAAGACCATCGCGGCTCCCACCAATCTTGCACCGCGCATCTATGCCACAGCGCGCGAACTCTTGGATCGCGTGCCTTTGCGGCCGTTGCGGTTGCTGGGCTTGTCCCTGTCAGGTTTGTCTGACGTGCGCACCCCGGTGCAGGAGTCGTTGTTTAGTGACGAGCCGCGCGCAGACGCGCCCAGCGCGGAGACGACCTTGCGCGAGAAGAAGTTACAGCGCGCAGCCGCGGGCATGGATGCCCTGCGCAAGAAGTTCGGCGATCGAACCGTGCTACCTGCCAGCCTGCTAGGTCGCGGATGATCGGGTAGGCTTGAGGCATGCAGCTCCTCAAGCATCTGGTCGCCCTGGTCTCCATCTGCGGCGTGGTCGGCACTTTGGCGACAGCGGCTCAGTTCTCTCCCGGGAATGTGGTCGTTGTGCGCGTGGGCACTGGCGCTGCGGCCCTCACCAGCGCGGCCACGCCCGTGTACCTCGATGAGTACACGCCTGCAGGCGTCTTGGTGCAGAGCCTTGCGTTGCCTACAGCTGCGGCGGGCACTCAGCTGCCGCTCGTCAACTCGGGCACAGCTTCGAGCGAAGGCTTCCTCAACCTCTCTGCCGACGGCCGCTACTTGCTGCACGCGGGCTATGGCGCAGTTCCCGGTACGGTCTCGATTGCCAGCACCGCCAGCGCGACGACTCCGCGCGTCGTGGCCCGCGTGGCGCTCGATGGCAGCATCGACACCAGTACGGCGCTTGGTGATGCCTACAGCGCCAGCAACATCCGCAGCGTGACGAGCACCAACGGTGTGGATCTCTGGACTGGCGGCACTTCGTCGACCACGGGAGGTGTGCGCTACACCACTTTGGGAGCGTTGACCTCCACGCAGCTGTCGACCGTGGTGACCAACTCACGCGTGGTGTCCATCTACACGGGGCAGTTGTACACCTCGAGCGCAGTGCTCAACTTCCAAGGTGTCAGCAGCGTGGGGCTTGGCACCCCGACTACGAGTGCGCAACCCATCACACTCTTGGCGGGCTTTCCCACCGCCATTGGTCCGTCCTCGTACGACTATTGCTTCGCAGATGCGG
>JBILXQ010000262.1:0-4461 GCA_044378375.1 Planctomycetota bacterium | reverse complement strand
GCGCCAGTTGATCGACTTGGAAGCGGCCAGTCGCATCGCTGGTCGCCACCACCGGTCCAGCGAAAGGATTGAAGTTCGCCATCATGTCGTTGCCGGCACGCTTGCGATGCACTTCGACTCCGGCGACACCGCTGCCGCGGCTATCCACCACTCGGCCAACCAGGACAGCACCTGCGGTGACCACAATGTCACCCAGATCGTTCTTGCCCGGTGTGACATCGAAGCGCTTGTCGAGCGGTGCCTTGCCGGCGTAACGCGCGGCGACTTGCACGCTGTTCGACTTGCGCGAGAACGGCACCTCAAAGCGACCATCGCTTCCGGTCTGCACCGTCTCCAACGCCATCCAAGCCCCCATGTTGGCCATGTCGCCCAACTCATCGAGCGCGAACTCCGGGCCAGCACCAACGGTGGCCACCATGACTTTGGCCTCCGCTACGGCTGCGCCGCGTTCATCCACGAGGCGACCAACCAGGGTCAACGGCGCATCCTTGGCGCTCGTGCTGGGCTTCGTGGCCGGCACGTCGGCCGTGACCCGCACAGGTTGGGTGCGCTCGCTTTGCTGCAGCTCCTCGGGGGCCGCCAAGTCCGCGGACACAGGCGCTTGAGGTGCCTGATCGACCGCCACTGGTTGCGTTTGCTGGATGGCGCCTTCGCGCTGTCCAGCGTTGGTCAAGAACCAGACGGCCGCGGCTACCAGCAGAGCCCCTACGAGGGCGAGGACTTTGGAGTTCATGGTGGGGTGATTGTGCGCTTGGGAGGAAGGCTGAGCAAACCACATACGGTGCCGGTGGCAAGACCTTTGCAAGAGGTACCCGCGGCACCCTTGCAGCCGGGCCTTGCGAAGGTGGATCATGGAGGGGCGCTTGCGTGGCCGTGTCGGCCACCGCGGCGCGTATCGAGGGCCCTCATGCGCACCACCACCGCTTCCGTTGTCCGCCTATGGCTAGCCCTGTGGCCGGTCCTGTGCGTGCTCATCGCAACAGCCAGCCTGCTGCCCGCTCAAGTCCAAGCCCCCAAGGCCGGCAAGTGGTACGAGGACTCCGTCGATCTGGGCTTCAAGATCAAGACTCCCGCGGAGTGGGGCCTGATCCCGCCGCAACCGGGCGAGCTGAACTTGATCGCCAAGTTCGATCCGCCCTTGGAGAAGTATGTGCTGGTCGGTGACAAGCCGCTGTATGTCAACGCGCACTTGGTCAAGTTTGATCGACGCCCGAAGCCGGAAGAAACCCAAGACGGCAAGGAAGTCCGTAAAATCAATTTGACAGGCGCTGCACGCAAAGATGTGAGCGCATGGGTCGCGGCCGAGTACGGACGCGGCTTCACCTTGGAGGGCACCAAGGACACGACGATCAACAAAGTCCCCTGCAAGGTCTACGACTGGGTCACGCCTGGCGAAGCCAAGGACAGCACGCGTATTCGTGCGTGGAGCTACAAGCTGGCGGAGAACTTGGATGTGGCCTTTGTGGTCAATTTCCCTGGCGACCCCAAGAAGTCAGCCAAATGGGAAGGCCCCTACGACGCGATGGCAAAGAGCTTCGGCTCGATCGAGGTCAAGCAACTCGCATCGGCGGCCGCAGCAGGTGACGACCTGCGCGCGCAAAAGCGGGCCAAGCTGCAGACCGAGGTCGCCAAGCTCGGTGGTGATTGGAAGCTCTACGAAACGCCCAACTACTTCGTCCTGACTCCGCACAAGGACAAGATGTTCGTCAAAGAGTTGCTGGAGCGCTTGGAGGCGATTCGTAGTCAGTACGAAGTTGATTACCCCTACGAGAAAGCGCAGGAGCTGCGCAAAGCGGGTGAAACGCTGCGCACGGGGTCGTCAAGTGAAGATGACAGGTCCAAGAAAGCCGAAGAGGAGATGACGAAGGCCATCCTAGGCTCAGGCGATCCGCGTGAACTGTCGAAGTGCTCGGTCGTGCGCGTGCTGACCGATCAATCGGCGTATCACAGCTATGGTGGACCTGGTGGTAGCGCAGGCTACTGGGCTTGGACGCAACAAGAGTTGGTGCTCTACGACGACCAAGCCGGTGGCGGACGCAACGACACGTGGGCCGTGCTGAACCACGAAGCCTTCCACCAGTACATCTTCTACCTCTACGGCAACATCAGTCCGCACAGCTGGTACAACGAGGGCACTGGCGACTACTACTCCGGCTTCGAGTGGAAAGGTGGTCGTTTCGTGGCCGAGAAGTTCAAGTGGCGCGTCGACACCGTGCGTGAGTTGGTGCGCAGCAATCAGTTCGTGCCCTTGCAGGATCTGGTGCGCTTCACGCAGCAGGAATACTACGGCCAGAACAAGTACGGCGCCGGTGGCGGGCAGAACTACGCGCAGGGTTGGTCGCTGATCTACTTCTTGCGCACGGGCAAGAAGAAGGGCGCGAAGAACTGGAACCCCGAGTGGGAGAAGATTCTGGACACCTACTTCAAGACGCTCGCGATGACCGGCAACCTGAACCAAGCTGTGGAAGACGCCTTCCGTGGCATCGACATGGCAGTCCTTGAGGAGTCTTGGAAAGACTACACGGCCACCAAGTGAGCAACCTCTTTCGCCACGCTCTGCGTGTCTCGTTCTGTGCCGCCATCGCGCTAGCCGCTCTGGTACTGGCTCCGCAGGCATCCGCCGACCGCGTCGTAACCAAGGACGGACGCATCGTCACACCAGCCAAAGCCCGCGAGCGGGATGGCGTGTTGCGCTTGGAGTTCGCCAGCGGCGGTGTCGTCGAGATCAAGGACAAGTCGCTCATCCGCTCGATCGAAGTCGAGGGCGACATGAGCGACTACGTCCCGGCCAACGACGACGAGAAGGAGAAGCTGGCCCAGGGCTATGTGCGCTACCGCGGCCGCTGGTGGTCCAAGGCCGCGTATGAGGCCGAGCTGGCCAAGGCATTCGCGGATTCGAAGAAGCGCATCGAAGAGATCAAAGCGCGCTCGACGTGGGGCACCGGTTGGGAGAAGGAGACGGCTCACTTCCGCTTCGTGACGAACACGGGGCCCGAGCTGCTCGAGTACTACGCGGAGCTGCTGGAGACGTACTACAACCTCATGGACAACCGGATCGGCATCAAGCCGACTCCGTCGCTGATGCGGACCAAGATGGTAGTCAACATCTACAAGTCCTATGAGGACTTCCACGCCAATGCAGCGGCACCGGATTTGTCGCCGGGTGTGCTGGGCTACTTCTGGGCTTACGACAAGACGCTCAACTTCTATCACGACTACCAGGAGCCCGAACAGTCGACATGGGTCGCGTTGCACGAGTGCACGCACTTGTTGACGTACTTGATCGACGACCAGTACGAGCCGCAGATCTGGCTCAATGAAGCCGTGGCCGATTACTTCGGCAGCTCGAAGGTCTTCCGCGACAAGAAAGGCAAGCTGGTCATCGAGCCTGGCCTGCCGCAGTTGGATCGTGTGCTGACGGTGCAACAAGCCATCGGTGTCACGGAAAGTGGACAAGCCGCGACAGGTGCGGCCCGCCGTCAAAAGAACGGGCGCGGCTACACCAAGCTGGAAGAGCTGTTCTTGATCGACCGTGGAGCCTTTGATGGCTTCCAGTACGCGCATGCGTGGTCCTTCGTGTACTTCCTCAACACGTGGGAAAGTGGAAAGCACCAGAAGAACTTCAACCGCTTCTTCAAAGAGATCTACACGCGCGCCAAGGGCATTCCTTCGGAACCTATGGGCCGCGGCTTTGGCATCAAGCCGGTGGATATCCGTGCGCACTTGCTGAAGCGCATCGGCGAAAAGGATGTCGACAAGCTCGAGAAGGAATGGCTGGCCTACATCAAGGCCATGCCCGTGGAAGGCCCGACGGCCCGTATGAAGCGCGGCACCCAAAAGCTGCGTGAAGGCGAATTTGACGAGGCTCTAGCGGACCTGAACGAAGCTATCGAGCAGGGCTGCAAGGACCCGCGTGCCTTTGTGGCGCGGGCCAAGGCCTTGGCCTTCAAGGATCAGGACGACAAGGCCATGGAAGATCTCCAAAAGGCCCTTGAGATCGACCCGCTAGATGCCGATGTGTACTACGACTTGTCGGCGCTCAAGCTGGGTCTGCTGAACACCCGCGTCGGTCGCGGGGAAGGCGGTGGACCGCGGCTAGAAGGCGGCGGCAAGTTGTCGGACCAAGAAGCCAAGGCTTGGGCCGGACTGGCCATGGAGCTCGACCCCGAGAACGACTACTATCGCCAGTGGTACGAACGCTTCGAATGAAACGCATCCCCGCCTTATCCATCGGTTCCCTAGCCATCGTTGTGGCTTCCGCGCTCGCCTCCTGCACAGGAGTGCGCACGATCGCGGATCCCGTCGTGCACATCCGTACACCCGCGGGCGAAGAGCTCGGCGTGAACACGGACTACGGCTTGGTCTTCCTCGGCCGCACGGCGCGCTCGGGGCCCGCGGAAGTGACCTCGTGGTATGGCGATGGCCCGAGCATCGAGAAGGTGGTGATCGAGCCTGTAGGCG